>NZ_JBEZVJ010000009.1:0-103111 GCF_040636935.1 Streptomyces sp. NPDC032940
AGTCCTGGCGGCTCCTCCGCAAACTCCGGTGCTCGACCACCCGGATCACCAAACTCGTCCAGGCCGTCCTCACCCTTCATCTGACCAGCTCAGAGTGAGGATGGAAAAGGCTCAGTGCCTTCGTTGCCGTCAATCAGTGCGTATTTGCGGCCAACAGGATGCAGCGCTCACAGCACCTCATCGCGCAGTCTGGGGCCGGCCGTGCCCCTCTCAGCTCGTGGCCCGGTGGCAGAACGCGATGCGCGGAAGAACTCCCGACCTTGCCTGTCCGCGATGAGAGCGGGCGGACGATGTCTGCTTCTTCAGGATGTGGCTTCCACCGGTGGGCGCACCATGTCACCGTAGTATCCACAATCCCCTGAAACCTCACCGAATTCAGGGACATAAATAAATCCCAGCTTGAGCCATACCTCGTACAGCTCCCGGTCCCACGCAGACAACACGATCTCCTGATCGGGCACCCGAGCAAACAGCTCATCGACCAAGGCGCGCGCCACTCCCATTCGCCGGAACTCGGGAGGAACGTAAAGCTCATAAAGCCTGACGTATCCGGACTCGTCGCCTACCGCGCGCTGCAGACTGGAGTGAAGCCATCCCATACACACGCCTTGGTCGGGATCCTCTGCGATCAGGGCATGCAGCGCCTCCGCCAGGGAGGCGGCCCCCTCCTGCTTCTCGACCGTGACCGTCCAGCCCTCGGTGTTTTTGCTCATCCATTTGACGTCGGCTGGATGAGCGTCACGGACTCTGATCTTCATACTTCCTAGCGTACGGCCGGCCCTCTGGTGGGTGTCATGGCCGGGTGGGCCTGACCAAGTGGCCGATCTCTCGTGCAAAGCAGCGATTGAGGCGTGGGCCTATCTCGCAGATTCCCGATGCGGCGTTCGTAGTAGTTACGGGAGTGCGGATCGACGCCCACACGGACATCCCCCGTGACAGTGATGCAGCCGCGGCTTCGCCACAGGCCGGGATCGCCAGTTCAGCTGCCGATGGCCAGCTAGTCGATCCTGTCTCCCGCACTCACTCAACCCGGTCGCACTCGGAGGGGCACGCACCCTCGCACGGACAGACGAGCGCGTGCGATCGCAAATCAGGCACCCGGGAAAGTCACGTCCCTACGGACTGCACGGGGCCGCCGACCGCATCGTGCGCGCCAGCGCGTTCGATCTCACAGAGAAGCCGCACCGGAGTGCTCCGATGCGGCTTCGCCGTCTCACGATCCGCGCAGAGATCCCGTCAGGACGGACCTCGGTGGGGCCTCGCCGTATCACCCTCGTGTCACACCGCAATCACCAACTGGGCAGACCGTCCCGGACCAAGACGCTCTGACCTGCAATTTCCTGCCCGCGCTGGACTGCCGTAGACGCCCCTGGACGGTCTCTACAACCTGTGCCATGTAGCACCGAGGGACGGCCCCATGACGAGGACCGGGGCCTGTTCCGGCCCGTCAAAGCGGTATTGCATGGTGTCGACGTTCTTCTCACTCACCCGTTCACGCTCCCACATCTCACATTCTCTTCGTGAACGGGGGCGGAGCCACTCGCCAGACCTCCCCACGTGTCCGCCGCCGGCCGCAGATCCTCCACATCCGGCTTCACGTACCAGCGCTTCGTGGTCCGGACGTCGGCGTGCCCTGCCCACCGGGCGAGGAGATGGTCCGGGACCCCGTGGTTCGCCAGGTACGTCAGGCAGCTCGCACGTGCGTCGTACAGACGGACCCGACGTAGCCCGCTGCGGTCCATGACCTTGTAGGCCCGCTCACGCAGTTGCCGCCCGTTGAGCGCTCTTCCCCGAGCGTCCACGAGAACGTAGCCGCTGTCTTCGTACCCCTGCCCCGCCGCCGTCTTCTCGGCTGCCTGAGCAGCCCGGAACTCGGTCAAGGCAGCCGCAACCGGAGCCGGCAGCGGGAGCTGCCGCTCACCGGCAAGCGACTTGGCGTCCTTCTCCACCACGATGTCGTTCCCCATGACCGTCCGGGTGTTGGTGATGGACACCGTGGCTTCGCCCAGGTCGACGTCCGCCCAGCGCAGGCCGCAGACCTCCGCCGGCCGAAGACCCATCAGAGCCAGGAGGAACGGTGCCTGCAGGCGGTCACCTGCGATCGCACGAACGAAGGCGCGTACTTCCGTGACGCTCCACGGCGGCACTGCCGCCCTGGCCCTGCGTTCTGCCTTGCGTGCCTTACGGGGAACGGTCACCTCACGTGCGACGTTCACCTCGACCAAGCCCCGTGTCACTGCCCAGTCAAGCGCCTCCTTCAGCCGGGCCAGCGACATCTCGACCGAAGTCGCCCCCAGGCCGGTGCCCGGCCTCCCTCCCCGCCCACGCCCATCCTGGAGCGCCCATCGCATCCATGCCGCCACATGGTCCTCGGTGAGATCCGGGAGCCGGATGTTCCCGAGCCTTCCGCGGACCCGGGCCAGGGTCATGGTGTAGCTGTAGGCAGTGCTCTCCTCGAGATCCTCCGCCTTCATGGACAGCCACTGATCGAGCCACTCGTCCACCGTGACTTGACTGAGCGGCGCACGCGCCGCCTCGTAACGACGATGCACGACGCTCGCGTACCCCGCCTTTGCCTCCCTCAGCGTCCCGAAGGTACGAGTCAACTGCTTACGCTTCCCGGTCACCGGATCAGGGCCTGCATCGACCACGAACCGGTACCGGACCTGCCCCCTGGCATTGGGGGCGAGCTTCTTGATCGGATAAGACAGGACTACTCGCTTTCCTCCAGTCTGGGCGCTTCTCCCGAACTGAGAAGTCGATGGGGCGTCCACGCCCCGAGATTGACAAACCACTCCAAGGGTTGCCGTGATCGCCGGTTTGGCCAACCGGCGATCACGGTCTATGTTCCGCTCGGTTGTGTCCTGCGGCATGGTGTACGTGTTCGACCTGATCCGGAGCTGTATCCGCCAGCGGTCCAGCGTGAGGTGCGCCCTGAGATCGATGCTGCGGACGCCGACGCACACGCCGGGGTCCTGCCCTGGAATCGCCGAGCGCCGCGCCCGGAGCTCAGCTTGGATTGGTCGCCACGATGTCAGGCACGATGTCCAACACCAGGAGCGCCGCCGCCACATGGGTCGGGTTGTCCTCCACCTTGACGGCCGAGAGTTCGTTGGCGCGCGAGACGCGCCGCTCGACGGTGTTTCGGTGGGCGTAGAGGTGGGCGGCCGCCCGGGTGGCGTTGAATCCGCACTGCACGTAGGTGAGGAGCGCCTCCCGCAGTGCCGTGTCAGCCTCGGCCAACGACCCCAACGTGTTAATGACGAACCGACGTGCGCCAGCCCGGTCCTTCGTGAGCGCGTCGATCAGCTCGACGTCGGCGTAAGCCGTGAATCGCCGGTCGGACCCGAGCCGGATGACCAGCGCCTGTGCCGCGAGGGCGTCCTGGTGGCTGGTCCTGAACCCTTGGAGCCCATGCCCCGGCCTTCCCACCGCCACGCGGACCCCGTCAGCAGTCGCCATGACCTGCTCCACGTGGTGAAGGTCCGGGACGGCACCCGCCCCCGAGAGCCAGATCCACCGCGACGTGGCACTGGCGCGTGCCACCAGAGCGGTTCGGCCGGTGGCTGCGGAGCGCACGGCCAGCGTCGCCTCGTCCAGAGCATCGACTTGCTGAGGATCATCGATCCACAACACAAGACCCGTGTGCCACCGCGCCATCCGGTAACGCAGGCGGCCCTCGGCAAGATCCTCCGCCATCGGCGCCCCGCTGGCGATCAGCTGGATCAGTGCGATCCCCTCGGCATCCGCGTTGCCCACCGCAGCGGTCAGGCCGACTTGGCGCAGGGCTGCGACCGAGTCGAGGGCGTACTGCACCATCGACTGCGCCGTGACGTCCAGGACCCCCACGAGAAGGTCGGGGTCGGCGCAGCGCGCCACGCATTCCTCCAGCCACCGCCGCCAGCCGATCCCCAGCGCCACACGCCACGCGCCGGCGAAGTCGGGCGCAATGCCCCGGGAGACGAGATCGTTGATGTAGGCCATGGTTCTCGGGCCGACGTAGGGCTCCACTCGCCGCCCCGGTTGCTGGACGTTCGCGGTCAGCCATTGGACGAGATCGGAGCGGTTGAGTTCCCAATCCTCCTCGACCAGCGAGGCATCGGCGAGGAGGGCGGGATCGTTCTGGGCCACGAGAGAGGGCCTTGCAAAGGTGTCGACCAGAGCGTCCGTTTCCGTCAGCAGGCGCTGGCACAGTGACCTGATCGCGTCAGCGACCTCGCGGGAGGGCGCGGGCCACAGCTCGTCCATGTCTCAGTGTCCCCCTGAATTCGAGGTGCCGACGCCCCCGACATGCCGTGTCACCGGCAGAGGAGTAGCCGGCCGCCGGCATCGGGTCGCCCCCAACGTGCGGCAGCGGCTGCCCGAGACTGCCGTGCACTCGGCAGGCCGGAGAAGCTGAATGCTCATCGTCCGCTCTTTCGCTCGTCAGCGGTCGGCATCGACCTGGCTCATGACATGCTTGCGCGTGTGCTCATCGAGGCGTGCCCCGATTCAGACGCACCCGCTCCGCTCGGCACATCCCGCCACGGTGATGTGAACCCCGACTTCGCCCGTCCGCGGATCCGTGAGGTCGACATCCGCCGCCTCGACAGGCGTGGCCGGGTCTCCGGAGAACAACCGCGCACATGGACTCCAAGAACTGTGGACGTGTTTAGCGTTACTAAACGACGGCAGGTCTATCAGGTCGTCGATGGCGCTGCAAGGGACTCTGCGCCGTTGTCCGGGCAGGGGCACACCAGCTGCCCGTGATGCGCATGCCTTAGCCTCGTGCAACGGAGAGGGCTCGTCTGGGTCGGCCTGTCACCCGACGGGCACACGACCTCGGCCTCGGGACGGGCGGTGAGCGGCGATGTCCATGGATGACAGCAGGAGAGCAGGCGGAGCGGCCAAGGGCTCCGCTGCCTCCGAAGCATCCACCGGCGCGCAGCTGAGGAAGATCAGGCTCAGCCGCGGGTTGTCGTTGACGGAGGTCGCGCACCGGGCAGAGGTCACCAAGGGCTTCCTGAGTCAGTTGGAGCGTGGGCTCACCAGCGTGTCCGTCCCGACGTTGCTGCGCGTCTGCGATGTGCTGCAGATCGGGGTCGGCGAGCTGTTCTCGTACCCCTACGAGGAGGTCGTGGAGGGCGGAAGCCTGATCGACATGGGCGGTGAAGGCGTAGCCGAGTACCTGCTCACGCCCGCCGACACCACGGCCTTCCAGGTCTTCCGATCCGTGATCGAACCAGGCGGAGGCACTGGTGGCTCCTATCGGCTCGACGCCACGATCTTCGCGATGGGGCTGAGTGGCTCGACCCGTCTCATCGTCGGGGGCGAGACCCGGATGCTGTCAGCCGGCGTGTCCACCTCGTTCTCCGGTCAGACGCTTCACCAGTTTGACAACCCGGGTACGTCGGTGAGCGAGGTCCTGTGGGTCCTGTCGCCTCCACTGCTGCGCGTCGCGCGAGGACCCGCCTAGATCCGCTCCTAGACGGCCGGCCGGCGCGCCCGCAGGACGACGGCCTGCACCGCGCCGACCACGGCCGAGAGGGCGACGCACCCACCGATGCCCCACGCACCCCCGGTGGTGCCGACGAGTAGCGGGAAGTTGGCGACCATCAGGTAGGCCACACAGGCCAGGCCGAGGAAGGCCACGGCCGGGGCCACGCTCGTGCGCCACACCGACTGCTGGTCACCGACGCGCCGGAAGTAGCCGATCACCGCGAGACTGGTGGCCGCCATCAGCAGAACGACGCCGAGGGTGGCGGCGCCGGAGAACCACGTGTAGAGGTCGCCGATCGGGTCGAGATCGAGCGCGACGACGACAAGTGTGGTGACGGACGCGACCGCCGAGGCGACAACCGAGGATGACGACGGCGCACGGTGCCGGGGGTGAACGACGCCCAGCAGCGCAGGAATGCCGCCGGACCGGGACAACGCGAACTGGTAGCGCGTCACGACGTTGTGGAAGGCCAGCACGCACGCGAACTGACTGGTAATCAGAAGCACCTGCATCACGTCGGCCCAGACGGACCCGACGTAGCTCCGCGCCAGCGTGAGGACCAGGCCCTCGGGGTCGGCCTTCGCGGCGCCGGTCACCGATTCGACGCCGACACCCACCACGATGGCCCACACGGTGAACGAGTAGAAGACCCCGATCACGAGGATCGCGACGTACGTCGCCCGCGGGACCGTGACATCGGGATCCTTGGTCTCGTTGCGGAACACGGCCGTCGCCTCGAAGCCGATGAACCCGAAGATGGCGAACATGACGCCGAGGCCAAGAGAGCCGTTCCCCACGATGGAAGGTGACAACGGCTCGGCCGTCAGGCCGTGAGCGCCACCATGGCCCAGGATTCCGAAGTCCATGACCAGGAGCAGCAGGGTTTCCAGCACCAGCACGGCACCGAGCACCTTGGCACTCAGCTCGATGTCGCGATAGCCGAGGAAGGCGATGATGCCCAGCGAGACGAATGCCCACAACCACCACGGAGAGCCGACGTCGGTGTACCGTTCGATGACATTGCTCGTCGCGACGCCGACATAGGCATTCACCCCGACGAGAAGCAGAGTGTAGGAGAAGAGCGCGAGGGTCGCGGCCGAGAGGCCGGGTATGCGGCCCAACCCCGCCTGGACGTAGGCGTAGAAGGCGCCCGCGTTGCGCACCCGTCCGGCCATCTGCGTGAAGCCTACGGCGAAGATCAGCAGCATCACGGTGGACAATGCGAAGTACAGCGGCATCCCCGGACTGCCACTCACGGCGAAGGCAAGCGGCACCCCGCCGGCCACGAGTCCGAGCGGTGCCGCTGCAGCGACGACCATGAACACGACCTGCGAAACGCCGAGCCCGCGGTTGAGCGGGTTGCCCGATCCTGCTTCACCGCCAGGTGCTTCGACGTGCCCTGTCTTGGGGAGGTCGGTCATGTCGACCACCTTTCAGCTCACGGGCCGGTTCCGGCTCGTCATGGGTGGATGAATGAGTGCGTGAGGTGGTACGGCCACACGAAGCGGACCGGCGCGGCACCTCAGCAGCAGGGCGAGGGACCCGGCTTCTGCTGCTCCGGCTCAGTTCTGAGAAGTCGTGACCCCGAGCGAGAGCTGGTCTGCTCGTCGCTTCCTCTTGGCCGCGACAGCATGAGTGACAGCGCAATCCGCCTCGGCTCGATGCGTAGGTGGTCCCCGAGGCGCGGAGAAGACGTGACGACAGCGATGCCGGCGCAACCGCGACGAGGTGTTTAGTGCTACTAAACGCGGCAAACGTCTATCACGCCGATGACGGCACCGCAATGGCTGCGGCGAGGCCGGCCTCTGCTGAGGCGACGCCAGGCGTCCTGCGCCTCGAAGAGCCGAACACGTCCTCCACCGAGGTCACTGCCCGGACGTCCACCACCGTATGAGCGCAGCGCTACACCTGCCTGTGCATCCTGCACCGGGCCTGGGCGAAGCAGGTGCTCACTGTCGTTCTCACCTCGGTCGCGGCTCGCGACAGTGAGGTGACCGCCACAGGAACAGCGAGGAAACGTCATGACAGCTGAGGTGTTGGACGCCGTCGAGGAATTCGACGTGGTGATCATCGGAGCCGGCATCTCCGGGATCGGCGCGGCCACCTATTTCAGCCGGGAGCTCCCCGACAAGTCGCTCGCCGTGCTGGAAGCGCGCGACGACATCGGAGGCACTTGGGACCTGTTCCGCTATCCCGGTATCCGCTCGGACTCCGATCTCCACACGTTCGGATACGCATTCAAGCCCTGGCGCCACGAAGCCGCGATCGCCGACGCTCCCCTCATCAAGGACTACCTGCACGAGACCGTCGAGGAGAACGGCCTGGAGCGCGTCCTCAAGCTCGGCCACCGGGTCGTCCGCTCGGAGTGGTCTACGGCGGACTCACGGTGGACCCTCACCGTCCAGACGTCGGACCCCGCCACGGGAGCGACCCGGACCAAGACGATCCACGCGGGATGGGTCTTCGCCGCCACCGGCTACTACCGGTACGACGAGGGATTCTCCCCGGAGTTCCCGGGGCGGGACGACTTCGAGGGCCGGATCGTCCATCCGCAGCACTGGCCGGAGGACCTCGACTACGGCAGCAAGAAGGTCGTCGTCATCGGCAGCGGCGCGACCGCGATCACGCTGGTGCCGGCCATGACCACCGGGGCGGGCGCCGCCCGGCACGTGACGATGCTGCAGCGCACCCCCACCTACGTCATGGCGCTCCCCCGTGTCGACAGGGTCGCCCTGGCGCTCACGAAGCTGCTCGGAGAGGAGCGCGGGTACGCCGTGACGCGGTTCAAGAACATCTGGACCGAACACGCCGTCGTCAAGGGCCTACGGACCTTCCCCAAGGCCGGGCGGGCATTCATCCGGCGCGAGAACGTCAAGCGCCTTCCCAAGGGATTCGACGTCGACAAGCACTTCAACCCGCCGTACAACCCGTGGGACCAACGACTGTGCGTGGCACCGGACGGGGACTTCTTCGACGCGATCAAGGAAGGAAGGGCCTCCGTCGTCACCGACGCCGTGGCGCGTTTCAGTAAGCGCGGAATCGTCCTGGCGTCGGGCGAGGAACTGGAAGCCGACGTCATCATCACCGCCACGGGGCTCAACCTGCGGCTCTTTGACGGCATGCCCATCGTGGTGGACGGGCGCCAGGTCGACATCGCGGACGCGCTCTGTTACCGCGGCATGCTGCTGAGCGGGATCCCGAACTGGGCGATGGCGATCGGATACACCACCTCGTCCTGGACGCTCAAGGTGAGCCTGATGTGTCGCTACTTCATCGACCTGGTCCGGCACATGGACTCCCGCGGATACGACACGGTGGTTCCGGTCGCGCCGTCGGGAACGAACCGCAGGCCCGTCATGGACCTTCAGGCCGGGTACGCCAAGCGCGGCGAGAAGCTCCTGCCCAAGCAGGGCCCCGAGAAGCCCTGGCGGATGGCGATGTCCTACCCCGAGGACGCCAGGGCGCTCCGCGGTCCGGTGGCCGACGAGAACCTCCAGTTCGGCACCCGTCGAACGGCCGCCGCGCAGTCATCCGACGGGAGGCGAGCCACCCATGCCTGAGACGAGCGGCGCCGAGGGCGTCGACCAGTACGCGACCTCGCCGTCCGGGATCAGGATCTGCTTCCGGGACTACGGCGACAAGGCCGCCCCCGCGATGCTGCTCGTCGCGGGACTGGGCGAGGACCTCACCTTCTGGACCGGCTCGTTCGTCGGCTCACTCGTCACCCGCGGCTTCCGGGTCGTCGCGATCGACAACCGCGACGCCGGTCAGTCGACGTTCGTCGCCGCTCCCCCTCCCGGTCTCTGGCGTCAGATCGCGGGGCGTCCGCGCGGCGACGCGTACGCGCTGGCCGACATGGCCCGGGACGGCATCGACGTACTCGACCATCTCGGGATCTCGCGAGTGCACCTGGTGGGGCGGTCAATGGGCGGGATGATCGCGCAAACGATCGCGGCCACGGCGCCCGAGCGTGTTCTGTCACTGACTTCCCTCTACTCGACCACCGGGGCGAGGAAGGTGGGCCAGCCGGCTCTGTCGACGATCCGGCTCCTTGCCGCCCCGCCGGCGAGGACCAGAACCGCGGCGGTCCGTGCCCACCTACGGCTCACCCGGCACATCGCGGGAACGGAACATCCCATCGACGACGCGGCCGAGGCCGCCATCGCGGCGCGCGGGTGGGATCGCAGCGCTGGTGACCTGGCCGCCGGCACCGCGCGCCAGATACAGGCCATCCAGCGCTCCGGAGACCGGACGGCCCAGTTGAGCAAGATCACGGCCCCGACCTTGGTCATCAACGGCGATCGAGACCCGCTGGTCAACCCGAGCGGCGGCGCCGCGACCGTCCAGGCGATCCGCTCGGCCCAGCACGTGGTCATTCCCGGCATGGGCCATCACATTCCCGAGACCCTCGTCGATCCCATCACGAGCTACATCTCGCAGCACGCGAACCGCGTGGGTGAAGGAGGAAACCATGTCCGGATCTCGTGAGCCCCGCGCCAAGGGCACGCCGGTCGACGTCGTGGTCGTCGGTGCCGGCTTCGCCGGTCTGAGCGCTGCCGAGCGGCTGGTGAGCATCGGGCGGTCCGTCGTGGTCGTGGAAGGCCGCGACCGGGTCGGAGGGCGTTCGCTCTCCGGCGAGGTGGCGGGCGTGAAGGTCGACCTCGGAGCGACGTGGGTGGCGCGGCGCCACACCGCCGTCCGAGACCTCGCGAGCCGGGTGGGGTGCACCACGACCGACCAGTTCGCCCAGGGCCGCAACGTGCTGTGGATGGCGGGTCGGCGCCGCACCTACAGCGGCACCATTCCCACGGTCTCCCCCCTTGCCCTCGTGGACATGGCCCGCATGCAGACGGCGGTGAACAAGCTGGTCGCGACCGTCGACGTGAACGCCGCCTGGGAGACGCCCGGGGCCGACCGGCTCGACGCCATCTCGTTCGGTGAGTGGCTCGACCGGAAGAACGCACTGCCCAGCACCCGCGCGCTGATGACCGTCATCAGCAAGGTGCAGTGGGGATGCACTCCGGGAGACGTCTCCTTGCTGCACGCACTGCGCTACATCCGCTCGGCGGGCGGACTCGACCACATGCTGGACGTCGACGGCGGTCAGCAGCAGGACCGGATCGTCGAAACCACCCAGGAGATCGCCCATCGGGTGGCGGAGCGGCTCGGCGACCGCGTGCGCCTGCAGACACCGGTGCGCCGTATCACGCAGGACGACCATGGTCTCACCGTTCGCACCGACTCCGGCGAGATCCACGCCAAGTACGCGGTCGTCACGGCCTCGCCGGCGCACCGCGCCGCCATCGAGTTCGAGCCCGCCCTGCCCGAGCAGGATGAAGGGCTCACGCGAACCTGGCGCATGGGTGTGCTGAGCAAGGCATTCGCGGCCTACGAGAAGCCGTTCTGGCGGGCCGAAGGATTCTCCGGTGAGGCGGTGACGGACACCGGAACCGTGTTCATCACCTTCGACGTGTCTCCCGCCCACAGCGGACCGGGCGTCATGATGGCCTTCTGCGATCCGCGCGTCTTCGACGGCTTCAGCCCTGAGACCCGGCGCGACCGAGTCGTCCGGCAACTCGCCGACCTCTACGGTCCGCAGGCCCGCACCCCCATCGACTACTTGGACCACTGCTGGGGAGCGGAGCCCTTCGCCCCGGGCGGCCCCAACCCCGCTGTCGCCCCCTACGCGACCACGAGCTTCGGCAAGGCGCTGTCCAGGCCCCACGGCCGCATCCACTGGGCCGGCAGCGAAACCGCCGGCGAATGGGCCGGCACGATGAACGGCGCGGTTCTGACCGGCCAGCGCACTGCCGAGAGCATCGCCGCCCTCCTGTCCCGTGACGTCCGAGAGGGGGCGTTGGCATGAAGGAAGCGCTGTTCCTGCTGGCCGACCTGTGGATGATCTTCGCCGGCTATTTCTACGGATGGAAGTTCATCCGCCGCTACGGCAACTACCTCCTCGGCCTCGAGTGGATGGTCGTCGCCACATCGGGCAGCAACTTCCTGCTCTGGTCACTGTCCGGAGCCGACGACGACAGCGTCCTGTACGACCTGGCGTACTTCCTCGACGCCTTCTCCCGGGCGGTCGGCATCACGCTCATCCTGATGATGGGCCTGATGAAGGTCACCCATCGCTACAAGCCGAGCCTCGGCGTCGACGTCGCCGTGTTCGGAGTCGCGATCGTGGCCGGCCTCTTCCTCCGGCAGTTCCACGGTGCGGACCTCCACACCGACCGCGCCGCGTTCTGGGTCGCCGTCTTCTACGTGGTCGCCAACCTCCTCACAGCGGTCTTCCTCGCGTACTTCGCGAAACGGCTCTGGAACGCGGGCGCGAAGCGGCCCGCGATCTGGACGGGCCTGGTCACGGCCGCAGGAACAACCATCGCGTTGACCTACGACTTCTTCCCCCTGCCCTTCGACGACGCGGACCGCACGATCTTCTACACCGCCGCACTGGCGACGTGGGGCACCCAGGGATTCATCTACTTCCGCGCCTACCGCGCGCTGCACGACCACAACGCGGCTCTCGACGCGAACCCGGTCCGCACGACCGGAACCCTCGCATGAACCCCGACAACGAAGAAGGAGTCAGCATGGCCAAGAGGCACGTGTACGCGGTGGTCGACCCCGCCAGCGGCAAGCTGGTCAAGGAGTACCCGACCGCCACGGACGAGGCCGTCGCGGGGGCCGTCGACGCGGCGGCGGAAGCCTACGCGCAGTGGTCGAGGCGGAATTCCGTGGAACAGCGCGCCCAGCTGCTGAACGCCATCGCCTCCCTCCACGACGAGCGCAGCGCGCAGCTTGCCGGGATCATCCACCGGGAGATGGGCAAGCCGGTGGACGAGGCCGTCGCGGAGGTCGAGTTCAGCGCCTCGATCTACAGGTACTACGCGGAGAACGCGGAGAAGTTCCTCGCTGACGAACCGATCGAGCTCCTCGAAGGGGAGGGCACCGCTTTCGTCCGTCGCCAGCCGGTCGGCGTGTTGCTGGGGATCATGCCCTGGAACTACCCGTACTACCAGGTGGCCCGGTTCGCCGCGCCCAACCTCGCGCTGGGCAACACCATCGTGCTCAAGCACGCGTCGCAGTGCCCGGAGTCGTCCGCGGCTCTCCAGCAGCTGTTCACGGACGCGGGCTTCCCCCAGGGCTGTTACGTCAATGTCCACGCCACCGGCGAGCAGATCGGTCGCGCCATCGCCGACCCCCGCGTGCGGGGCGTCTCCTTCACCGGTTCGGAGCGGGCCGGCGCGCAGGTCGCCGAGAAGGCCGGGCGCAACCTCAAGAAGGTGGTGCTCGAACTGGGCGGCTCCGACCCCTTCATCGTCCTGGCGACCGACGACCTCGACGCCACGGTCCAGGCGGCGGTCGAGACGCGGTTCGAGAACACCGGCCAGGCGTGCAACGCTGGGAAGCGCTTCATCGTCGCCGAGAACCTCTACGACGCCTTCCTCGACAAGTTCACCGAGAAGGTGCTCGCCCTGACCGACGGTCTGACACCGCTCTCCTCGGTCGCCGCCGCCGAGTACGTCGAGGAACAGGTCGAGCGAGCCGTCGCCGACGGGGCGACCTTCGTCTCCGCACGGCAGCGCGAGGGGGCGTACTTCCCGCCCGGCGTTCTGACGGGCGTCTCGCCGACGTCGCCGTCGGCCGCCGAGGAGCTCTTCGGGCCTGTCGCGACCGTCTACCGGGTCGGCTCCGAGGACGAGGCCGTCGAGCTGGCGAACGAAACCCCATACGGACTGGGCTCCTACGTGTTCACGACGGACGCCGAGCAGGCGCTGCGCGTCGCCGACAGGATCGACGCCGGCATGGTCTTCATCAACGGCGTCGGCCTCGAAGGCGCGGAACTGCCCTTCGGCGGGGTCAAGCGGTCCGGCTTCGGCCGCGAACTGGGCCGGGCCGGAATCGACGAGTTCGCCAACAAGAAGCTCATCCGCACCGCCCGGACGTGATCGCCGCACCGCGCAGAAGGAAACCCACCATGACCATCGAATTCGACGCCGCTGTCTTCAGGACGCCGAACGAACCACTGACCGTCGAACGAGTGACCCTTCCCTCGACGCCTCCGCCCGGCGAGGTCCTCGTGCGGCTCAGAGCGAGCGGAGTGTGCCACAGCGACCTGCACGTGCTCCTGGGCGAATGGGAAGTTCCCTCGCCGATGATCCTCGGCCATGAAGGGTCCGGGATCGTCGAGAGCGTCGGCGAAGGTGTCACGACGCTGAAGAAGGGCGACCACGTCGTGCTGTCGTGGACGCCTTCATGTCGCCGCTGCCGCTACTGCATCAGCGGCAGACCCGTCCTGTGTGACATGGTCAGCCGGCACTCGGCGAACCACCTTTCGTTCGACGGCCGTACCCGGATCACGTCCGTGGACGAGGGCGACGTCTACAGCTTCGCGGGCCTCGGAACGTTCGGCCAGTACACCCTCATACCCGAATCGGCCGCGATCGCCATCCGGGACGATGCCCCGTTCCCGCAGTCGGCCTTGGTCGGATGCGCCGTCACGACCGGCGTCGGTGCGGCCGTCAACACCGCCGGCGTGCGGCCGAGCGACACCGTGCTGGTCCTCGGCTGCGGAGGCGTCGGGCTGAACGCGATCCAGGGGGCCCGGCTCGGCGGCGCGCGGAAGATCATCGCCGCGGACATCTCCGACGAGAAGCTCGAGCAGGCACGCGTCTTCGGTGCGACCGACCTGATCAACAACGCCCGTGAAGATTTCGTCGACAGGGTGCAGCAACTCACCGACGGACGCGGCGTGGAGATCGCCATCGAGGCCATCGGGCTGCCCCGCACCATCGAGTCGGCCTACGAGGTCCTGGCCCGAGGCGGCACGGCGGTAGTCGCCGGGCAAGTGGCGGACGGCATGAGGATCTCCATCGACCCCTTCGTCATGTCCGATCAGGAACTGTCGCTCATCGGCTCGAACTACGGCTCCAGCAAGCCGGATTTCGACTTCCCCATGCTGATCGACCACTACATGAAAAACCGCATCGACCTGGACTCCCTCGTGACGAGCGTGATCGGTCTCCAGGACATCAACGAGGCGTTCGACCAGATGAAGCGCGGCATCGGCATCCGCTCGGTGATCACGTACTGAAAGGCAGGGGCGATCTCATGGCCCTGGAATCATCACGCTCGGCTTTCGAGCGAGCCCGCCGCAGCGTCGGCGGAGGTGTGGGGTCGGGCCTGCGCGCCGCGATGCCTCCCCACCCGCTCTTCGTGCGGGAGGCGCGGGGCGCGTACGTCTGGGACCTGGACGGCGACCGGTACGTCGACTACGTGATGGCCTGGGGCCCGCTCGTCCTCGGTCACGGCGACCCGCGCGTGGTGTCCGAGGTGTCCGAGGTCGCGGCGAAGATGCAGGTCGTCGGCACCGGCCACCCGCTCGAGTATCTCGCGGCGGAAGCGGTTCTCGAGGCCGTGCCGCACGGCGAGCGACTGCTGTGGAGCAACACGGGGACCGAAGCGGTGCAGGTGGCGCTGCGCCTCGCGCGAGCCGCCACCGGGCGGCGCCGCGTCCTCAAGTTCGCCAAGAGTTACCACGGCTGGCACGACACCGTGTACGCCGGGATGTCCGAGGACGACTGCGACCGCCCCGCCACCCCTGGCGGACCGGGACAGTCGGCCAGTGTTCTGGACGATCTGGTCGTGGCGCGTTTCAACGACGTACAGCTGGCCGAGCGCCTGCTGAGCGAGTCCGCCGAGCGCGACATCGCGGCCGTGCTGGTCGACCCGGTGATGAGCAACGCGGGCGTCGAAGCACCCTCATCGCAGTTTCTGTCGACCCTGCGAGCCCTCTGCGACCGGCACGGCGTCGTCCTCGTCTTCGACGAGGTGATCGCCGGATTCCGGATCGCCCGGGGAGGGGCGGCCGAGAAGTATGGTGTGCTGCCCGACCTGTCCGTCTTCGGGAAGGCGATGGCCGGCGGCTTCACCCAGAGCGCCGTCGTCGGCCGGGCCGAACTGGTCGATCAGGTGACGGCCGGCGTCGTGCACGCCGGAACCTTCAACGCCAACCCGGTCGCACTGGCGGCCGTCGCGGCGACGATGCGCGCCCTGGCCGATCCCTCGGTCTACGAGCTGCTCGAACGGACCTCGTCCGAGTTCGAAGCTCTCGTCGGCGGCGCTCTCGGTTCATCTGCCGACTTCGGCCGCTTCAACCGGGTCGGCTCGCTCCTCCAGTACGTCCCCGCCGGTGGATCCACCGGACTCCACGGGACCAGCGGGCTCTGGACCGTGATCCTCGAAGAGATGCTGCGTCAAGGCTTCCTGTTCATGCCGTCCGGCAAGGTCTTCATCAGCACGGCACACACCACCGCCGATATCGAGGCGACGGCCGAGGCCCTCGACCGGCTGCTGCGGCGGCTGTGACGTCCGCTTCCAGCCGCGCGCAATCCCCAACCGCTCCGGGCCAGGCCGCGTGTTCTGTTCCCCCGCGGCCTGGCCCGGTCCACCTTCCCGGAAGACACCATGTTGAACCTCTCGACCCTGCTCGAGGACTCCGCCCGCACACACCCGAACCGGGACGCCGTCGTCCTCGGCACGACGCGACTCACCTACGATCAGGTCGAGGCAGCCGCCAACCGGGTCGCCAACCTTTTGGTCGACCGGGGCATCTGGCCCGGCGACAAGGTCGCGATCAGTTGCCCGAACGTGCCCTACTTCCCGATCGTCTACTACGGGATTCTCAAGGCCGGCGCCGTCGTCGTACCACTCAACATCCTGCTCAAGAGCCGGGAGATCGCCTATCATCTCGCCGACTCGGGGGCGAAGGCGTACTTCTGCTTCGAGGGTGATGCCGGCCTGCCGATGGGCGCGGAGGGACACGCCGGATTCAGCGAGACCCCGGGCTGCGAGCACTTCTTCCTCGTCACCGCCAGCCCCGAGGCGGAAAGCCCGATCGAGGGCGTCGAGACCATGGGCGCCGCGCTGCAAGGTACTGCGACGACGTTCGACAGCATCGCGACGTCGGGGGACGACCCGGCCGTGCTCCTCTACACGAGCGGTACGACAGGACAGGCGAAGGGCGCCGAACTCAGCCACGCCAACCTCGTTCTCAACGCCCTGGCGTGCAACCGGCTGCTGGAGAACCGGCCCGCCCTGGACACCCACCTGGTCGTGTTGCCGCTGTTCCACTCCTTCGGCGCGACCGTGCAGATGAACGCCGGCTTCTCGACGGCGAGCACACTGGTGCTGCTGCCGCGGTTCGACGCCCGGCAGGCGGTGTCCCTGATGCGGCAGGAGGACATCACCTTCTTCGCGGGCGTCCCCACTATGTGGTGGGGCCTGCTGCAGGCGCTCACCGACGACGTCGACGTCGAGCGGATCGCCAGGAACCTGCGCGTCGGTGTCTCCGGGGGTGCCTCGCTCCCCGCCGATCTCATCAAGCAGGTCAGGGAGCGACTGGGCGTCCAGGTCCTGGAGGGCTACGGCCTCTCCGAGACCTCTCCGGTGGTGACCTTCAGCGATCCGGCGCGAGAGCCCCGGCCCGGCTCCATCGGTGTGCCGATCTGGGGCGTGGAGGTCAAGCTCGTCACGCCGGACTGGTCGGAGGTCGAGGACGACGGCACAGGGAGTGCCATCGGCGAGATCGCGGTCAAGGGCCACAACGTCATGAAGGGCTACCACGGCCGCCCCGAGGCCACCGCCGATGCCATCAGGGACGGCTGGTTCCGCACCGGTGACCTGGCCCGCAGGGACGAGGACGGCTTCTACTACATCGTCGACCGGGCGAAGGACCTGATCATCCGTGGTGGCTTCAACGTCTACCCGCGCGAGATCGAGGAGGTCCTGATGACGCACCCCGCGATCAGCCTGGCCGCGGTCGTCGGCGTGCCGCACGAAAGCCACGGTGAGGAGATCAAGGCGTTCGTCATCCTCGACCGCGGCGCCCAGGCCCGTCCCGACGAGCTGATCGCCTGGGGCAGGGAGCAGATGGCCGGCTACAAGTACCCGCGCATCGTGGAGATCGTGCAGACCCTGCCGATGACGTCCACCGGAAAGATCCTCAAGCGCGAACTCACGTGACCGGCACGCCACGCGCATGAACATGGGTGGGAAGGACGGCAGATGACAGTGGATGACAACCGGCGGACGGGCACGTCCCCCGACGGGCTGAGTACGGGGACGGGCACGGGCCCCGACTCGCTCGTGGCCGCCTGGAAGACACGCGTGGCGAGGAACCCGGACGGCACAGCGCTCCGATTCTTCGACGGCGCTCTGTCCGCGCAGGAGGTGGACGCGGCGTCGGACGCCCTGGCTGCCGCGTTCGAGGCCCGCGGAACCGGCCGGGGTGATCGCGTCGGCGTGTACCTGCAGAACATCCCGCAGTACGCGCTGGTGCTGCTGGCCCTGTGGAAGCTGGGGGCCACGGCACTGGGGCTCAATCCGATGTATCGGCGTCAGGAGTTGCGCCGGATCATCGACGACTCCGGGGCAGTCGGGGTCGTCTGTGCGGACTCGGACGTCCACGAAACGCTCGGCACGCTGGCGGGAAGCACGGTCCGATGGCTGGTCAGCACGTCGGCACTGGACTACCAGTCGAGGAACGATCCGCGGGTCTTCATGACGACGGAGCGCCACGCTCCGGCACCGGACGGCGACCTGGTGGCCCTGATCGGCGAGTTCGAGGGCCGCAGCCCCTCACCCGTGGAGCTGACCCGCGACGACGTCGCGTTCCTGACGTACACCTCGGGAACGACAGGGCCGCCGAAGGGTGCCATGAACACCCACAGCAACGTCCTGAGCGTGGTGGCGACGTGCGCGTCGTGGATGGGTGTGAGCGAAGGGGACGTCGTGCTCGCCGTCGCCCCGCTGTTCCACATCACGGGCGCGGTGGTCAACGCGACGATCTCCCTGCTCACCGACACCACGCTCGTCCTCACGGGCCGGTTCCATCCCGCAGTCGCCCTGGACGCCTTCGCCGAGCACCGGGTGACCTACACCATCGGCTCCATCACCGCGTACAACGCCCTCTACGAGCTGCCGCAGGCCAGGCCGGAGCACTTCGCGTCGGTGAAGGCCCTGTACTCAGGCGGCGCACCGATCCCCCCGGCCACGGTCGAGCGGTTCCAGGAGCGATTCGGCGTCTACCTCCACAACGGCTACGGGATGACCGAGACGACGTCCGCCGTCATCGCCGTGCCTCCGGGGGACAGTGCCCCCGTGCATCTGCCGAGCGGCACGCTCTCCATCGGCAAGCCCCTGCCGCACCTCACCGCGCGCGTCGTGGACCCGCACGGTGACCCGGTGCCGAGCGGGGAACAAGGCGAACTGGAGTTGAGCGGGCCGCAGGTGGTGCCCGGTTACTGGGACAAGCCCGAGGCCACCCGCCAGACGATGCCGGAGGGCCGGCTCCGTACCGGTGACGTCGCCGTCATCGACGAGCAGGGCTGGGTTTACCTGGTGGACCGGCTCAAGGACCAGATCAACGTGTCCGGGTACAAGGTCTGGCCACGTGAGGTCGAGGACGCGTTGTACGAGCACCCGGCGGTGCTGGAGGCAGCCGTCGTCGGGCAGCCGGACGCGTACCGCGGCGAGACCGTCGTCGCCTACGTCTCGCTCAAGGCGGGCCTGCACGCCACGGCAGAGGAGCTGATCGCCTTCGCCCGGGATCGTCTGGCCGCCTACAAGTGTCCCCGCGAGGTCCATTTCCTCGCCGACCTGCCCAAGACGCAGAGCGGCAAGATCCGGCGTGCCGAACTGCGCCGCATCGACGTCGCCGGGCCGATACCACCCTCCAAGGACTGATCGTTGAGCGCGAACCACACCAACCAGGGGCGATTCTCGGGCCACATCGCCATCGTGACCGGAGCGAGCCGGGGTATCGGCCTCGCCGTCGCCGAGCGGCTCGTCACCGAAGGGGCGCGCGTGTGCATCACCGCGCGCAAGGGCGGACCGCTCGAAGAGGCCGCCGCTGCTCTTCCCCGGAGCAGCGTCATCACCGTCGCCGGCAAGGCGGACGACCCCGAGCACCGCCGCGAAGTCTTCGACAGCGTCGCGCGCGAGTTCGGCGCACTGGACATCCTGGTGAACAACGCGGGCATCAATCCGGCGTACGGTCCCGTCGTCGGCCTGGACCTCGATGTCGCCCGCAAGGTGCTGGAGGTCAACGTCCTCGCCACCCTCGCCTGGGTGCAGGACGCCGTGGCCCACCCGAAGCTCGGATTCACCGAACGCCGAGGCACCGTCGTGAACCTCTCCTCGGTGACCGGAGAGACCCCCGCGCCCGGCATCGGCCTGTACGGCGTGAGCAAGGCGGCGGTGTCCCACCTGACCAGGACCCTGGCAGTCGAGCTCGGCCCGGACATCCGTGTCAACGCGGTGGCACCCGCCGTGGTCAAGACCCGGTTCGCCGAAGCCCTGTACGAGGGCAAGGAAACCGAGGTGGCCGCCGCCTACCCCCTGCGGCGTCTGGGCGTGCCCTCCGACATCGCCTCCGCCGTGGCGTACCTGGCCTCGGAGGACTCCTCCTGGGTCACCGGCCACATCCTCACCGTCGACGGCGGCCTCACGGTCGCCGGCGGTACCGCGTGACGACCGCGCCCATCCGACAAAGGACAACCATGACTTTCCCTCACCTTCCGCCGGAGATCGCGGAGCTGCGTGAGCGTACTCGCCGGTTCATTCGCGAGGTCGTCATCGACGCCGAGCCCGCACCGGGCGGACGCCTCGACCGGACCGCCCGTGACCGCCTGCAGGCCGCGGCGAAGGAGGCCGGTGTCTTCGCACCGCTCGTGCCGACGGAGTACGGCGGGCGGGGCCTGCTCATCGAGCACTGGTCACCGATCCTGCAGGAGGCCGGCTACTCGCCGATCGGTCCCGTGGCGCTCAACTGCATGGCACCCGACGAGGGGAACATGCACATGCTCAACCTGATCGCGACCGTGAGGCAGAAGGAGCGCTATCTCGCGCCTCTGGCGGCGGGGGACGTCCGGTCGTGCTTCGGCATGACCGAGCCACACCCCGGAGCGGGGTCCGACCCGGCGGCGCTGCGGACCACAGCCGTGCGCGCCGACGGCGGCTGGATCATCGACGGCCACAAGCGGTTCACCAGCGGGGCTGTCGGTGCCGGGTTCTGCATCGTGATGGCGCGGACGCCGGCCGTCGACGGCTCCCCCGAAGGGGCCACCATGTTCCTCGTCGACATGACGAACTCCGGTATCCGGGTCGGCGAGGCGATCCACACCGTCGACCGCTCCATCGACGGCGGTCACCCGCACCTCCACCTGGAGGACTGCTTCGTCGCCGACGACGCGGTGCTCGGCGAGGTGGGGCTGGGATTCCGGTACGCGCAGGTACGGCTCGGACCCGCACGTCTCACACACTGCATGCGGTGGTTGGGGCTGGCGCGGCGGGCGCACGACATCGCGCTGGACCGGGCCGCGCGGCGTGAACTGTTCGGCGGCCCGATCGACTCGCTCGGCCTGGCACAGCACCTCATCGCCGAGTCGGTGATCGACATCGAGACCTCCGATGCGATCGTCGACAAGACCGCGGCTCTGCTGCACAGTGACCCGAAGGCGGGTTCGGCGATGTCGTCGGTGGCAAAGGTGCACTGCTCGGAGGCGGTCTTCCGGGTGGTTGACCGTGCCGTCCAGATCTGCGGAGGGGACGGGGTCTCCGACGGGCTTCCACTGGCGCAGTACCTCAACGAGGTCCGCCCGTTCCGGATCTACGACGGCTCCAACGAGACCCACCGGTGGGCCATCGCCCGCCGGGCATCGGCCGGCCGCAGCGCAGCGGTCCAGGCCGGTGAGCGGTACCGGGGCGACGCTGTCGTGGGCCGGAACGGAGGCTCGTGATGCACACCGTCCCCGACGGCGTGGAGGTCGTCGCAAGCTGGGACGGGGCCCGTCACCTCGACAGCCCTCCACTCCTGGTCCTCGACGCGGTCACCGGCTTCCTCGACACACACGGCATCGGCAGCGGTCCGCTCGCGTGGCAGCGCATCGGCGACGGCCACTCCAACATCACCTACCTGCTCCAGCGAGGCAGTGAGTGCGTCGTACTACGCCGTGGACCGCGCCCGCCGTTGCCCAAATCGACGCACGACATGATGCGCGAGGCCCGTGTCCAGAAAATCCTTGGCAGCCACGGAGTGCCGGTGCCGGAGATCATCGCGGTATGCGAGGACGAGTCGCTTCTGGGGGTGCCATTCTACCTCATGTCCAGGCTCGACGGCATCGTCATCACCGACACGATCCCGCCCCGTCTTTCCCCCGCCGAACAGCGCCGGGCCACCAGCGAGGCGGTCGTCGACACCCTCGCCGCCCTGCACGGCATCGACGTGACCGGAGCGGAACTCGCCTCCCTGGGCTTCCCCGAGGGGTATCTCCGGCGCCAGGTCGACAGATTCCACGGGTTGTGGGAGGTCAACACCACACGCAGCCTGCCCGCGGTGGAGCGCGTCGGGGACTGGCTCGGCCGTAACCTCCCGCCGAGCCAGGCGGCATCGGTGGTGCACGGCGACTACCGCATGGGCAACCTCATGTTCGCACCCCAGGCGCCGGCCAGGGTCCTCGCGATCCTGGATTGGGAAATGGCCACGCTCGGTGACCCGCTCGCGGACCTGGGCTACCTCACCGCCACCTACTCCGAGGCCGGCAGCCCTGCCACCCCGCTCGAGCTCACCCGGGTGACCCGGTCGCCCGGCTACCTCACCCGGCGCCAACTGGCAGAGCGCTACGAGTCCCGAACGGGCCTTAATCTGACCCCGCTGCCCTGGTACCAGACCCTCGCACTGTGGAAGGCAGCGATCTTCTGCGAGGCCATCTACACCCGCTGGCAGCGTGGGGAGCGCCCCCACGACAAGACCTTCGGGCCGTCGCTCGAAACGGGTGTCCCTCGACTGCTGGAGCAGGCGGGGCGATACGCCGGCCTGACGGCGACCACTCGCCGCTGACACCCGCCGCGTCCCGGTACAGCCGCCCGACTCCAACGCTCGTCCTCAACGGCTGCGACCGTCTCCACGACCCCTCGCGCCGTGTCCGTCTTCCCTTTTCTTCAGAGAGAGATCTCGTGCCCTCCGCTTCCTCCCGGCATTCCCCCCGTGACACACGAGTGCTGGTCACTGTCAACGCGCTGCCGCTCGCCGTCGGTGTCGTGCTCTCCTGCTCCACGACCCTCGGTGAGATCTCCGTGTACGGACGTCTCACCCTCGGCATGGCGTGGGCGCTCTCGCAGCTCGTCGTCCTCGTCGGCGGGACGTGGTGGTACGAGAGCCGGGCCGCGTCCTCGTGCGAGCCGGCCCCGGCGACGACCGCTGCCTCTCGTTCGGTCGGGGGCACGTGGTGACGACGTTCCTCCTGAGCGTCGGCTCGCCCGACCTCATCGGCTCCGCCGCGAGGGGCGCGGTGATCACCGCCTTCTTCGTCTTCATCGGCCTCTGCCTCCTGTGGGTCTTCACCCTCGCCACTCAGGACGACGATCCGGAACGCCTCTACGTCGCCGGCCGGTCTCTCCCGCCCGTCTTCAACGGCGTCGCGATGGCGGGGGAACAGATCACGGTCGTCATCCTGGTCTCGTTGCCGGGAGCGATCGCCCTCTTCGGCTACGACGGTGTCTCGACCGCCGTCGACAGTGCCCTCGCACTCGGTGTCTTCCTGCTCCTCGCCTCCAGGATTCGCGCGACCCGCCGCTACACCCTCGGTGAGCTGTTCGCCCTGCGTGCTGAAGGGCCGGGACCGCGGATCGCCGGTGCGGTGGTGACGCTGTGCATCGCCGTACCCCTGCTCATGGTCCAACTGCGGGCCGGCGGCATCACCGCCACTCTTCTGATCGGCATGCCGACCGAGACGGCCCAGGTGGTGTGCACGGTACTGATGGGATTCCTCATCACATGCTTCGCAGGAGTGGCCGATCTGCGCGGCACCAGTTTCATACAGGTCGCCAAGGTTCCCATAGCCCTGGCGACGCTCGCCGCACTCACCCTGCTGGCGCTCCGCCTGCTCGACTGGAGTCCTGAATCGCTGTTGTCGGCCGCCATGGACAAGAGCATGTCGCCGGATGACTACCTCAGCCCCGGGCTGTGGGCGCACACCGCCGACTTCGGTCCGCTCGGCACGATCAGCGACCACATCGTCGTCATCCTCGGCACCGCGATGATGCCCCACCTGCTCCTGCGGGTCAGCGCCAGTCGGGACGTGTCCGCCGCGCGACGCTCATTGAGCGTCGCCGTAGGGCTGACCGGCCTTTTCTACCTGCTCCTGATCACAGCCGGTGTCGCCGCTGCCGCGGTGGTGGGCAGCGGACAGATCGGGGTCGTCGACGTGAAGGGACAGGGAGCCCCGATCCTCCTGGCATCGGAGGTCCTCCCCCACCACTCCACGGGCCGGATCGTGGTCATCGTCCTCGTGGCCTGTGTCGCCTTCCTCGCCGTCCTCACAGCCGTGGCGAGCGTGACCTTCGCCGCCGCCGTCTCCGTGGCCCGCGACCTGTTCGGGCAGAAGGGCCGCTCCAGGATCGGCATCGGAGAGCTGGCCATCACGCGACTGTCCGTTGTCGCGCTCTGTGCCGTCAGCCTTCTCCTCGCCACCGCCCTGTACCGCTACCCCATTGAATTCCTCCTCGCCTTCTCGCTGAGTCTCGCGGCCACCTGTGTGTTCCCCGCACTCGTCTACTCCTTCCTGTGGACCGGCTTCAACCGCCGAGGGCTGCTGTGGCTCGTCTACGGAGGGCTGTCCCTCTGCACACTCCTGACCCTTGCCTCCCCGGCTGTGTCCGGGACGAAGTACGCGCTGTTGCCGGACCAGGACTTCAACCTGGTCCCGCTTCACACCCCCGGGCTGATCTCCGTCCCGGCAGCCTTCCTCCTCGGATGGCTCGGCAGCGCGCGACCGTGGGAAAGGGCCGCACGAGCCCGGCGCACGGCGTTGAGGGAGGCACGGAGTCAGTGACACGCCCTGACTCCTGACTCGACAACCGTGGGAGAGCGGCGGTGCGACCGGCGTGTGCATCGTGCACCGGGCCCGAGCGAGGCAGGTGCTCGCTGTCGTTCTCGCCGGCGGTCGTGGGTGGTGAAAGTAGCGCCACCAGCCACAGGAACAGCAAGGACGTCGAGGGAGAGAAGGCACATGACGACACAGAAGCAGCGCCAGCCCCTGCCGTCGGTGGAGACTGACACGCCGACGGACGAGATCCTCAAGCTCCTGACCCGCGACGGAGGCGTCATCGTCAGGAACTTCCTGACGAACGAGCAGATGAACCGCTTCAACGCCGAGATCGAGCCGCCGATGCAGGCGCTTCGCCCAGGCTCGACCCACGAGAACGAAATGGTGGCCGCGTTCCACGGCAGCAACACCAAGCGCCTCACCAACCTGGTCACGCACAGCGCCACGTTCCGCAGCGAGATCCTCGAACACTCCCTGGTCCACGAGGTCTGCGACCGGATCTTCCTCCCGGAGTCGGGCACGTACTGGATGACCACCGCGCAGGTGATCGAGATCGGCCCCCGCAGCCAGGCGCAGATGCTGCACCGGGACCTGGAGAACTGGTTCCCTTTCATCGGGATGGGGCCCGACGGTCCGGAGGTCACCCTCAACTTCCTGATCGCCCTGACCGACTTCACGGAGGAGAACGGCGCCACCCGAGTCATCCCCGGGAGCAACCACTGGAGCGACTTCGAGGATCGCGGAACTCCTGAGCAGACAGTTTCAGCGATCATGAACGCCGGAGACGCCCTTCTGTTCAGCGGCAAGACCGCGCACGGTGGCGGCGCGAACCAGACCAGCGACGAGTACCGGCGGGCTGTGGCCTTCGCCCTCAATCCGGGCTTCCTCACCGGCGAAGAGGCGTACCCCTTCCTGATCGACATGGAGCTCGCCAGAACGCTTTCGCCCCGTGTCCAACGCATCCTCGGGTTCCGGTCCCAGTACCCGACGGGCTCTCCTGGCCTGTGGCAGGTCGACTACGCCGACCTGGGCGACTACCTCGCACTCTGAGAGCCGACCCGATCGACTCACGTGCCCTGGCCAGCTGCCTCTGCCGATTGGATGGATGGGCCCAAAGGGCTCGCGCAGCGTCGCAGCGAGGCACGGGGCTCACCACGGAAGGCAGGGACCGTGCTGCCGTCAAGTGCGGCTCTCACCGAATGCTGTGCGCTCGGCGGGACCGCACGCGAGGGCGAGCAGTTTCCGCCAGTCGACAGGGGGCGCTGTGGGTGGTGCGCCGGGGGGGTCGCGTGGCAGCAACACCCGTAGCGCGCGGGGCCGTACCGAGCACACGACCGGTGTGCGCAACCACAGCGCCTCCCCGTCGACCGCCACCGGAATCCGCGTCTCCTCCCCGCCCATCGTCACGGGGAGTTGCGGTTCCCCGGCCGTCACCTCGACCCGCCGCGCGGTCATCACGGCGAGCCCCGGCGCCTGTGAGCCCCACAGGGCCAGCTGTGCCGCCTGTGCCGCGTTCTCCACCCTGATCCCGATCACACCCAGCTCACCGTCGTCGAGCACGGGCCGGCGCCCGCCGCCGCTCAGCTCGTCGGCCGAGACGTACGGGTTGTTGCTGATCAGCAGTGCCTGCTGGTCCGCGAGCCGGGTACCGTCCGCCCACGCGTCGATCCGTCCCGCGCCCTCCCCGGCCAGCAGATCCGGCAGCAGCTTCAGGGCGGTGCCCGTCTTGTCGTCGCGGTACTCGGGGCTCTGCACGATGTCCGCGTACACGCCGAAGGACACCGTGTTGACGAAGGGACGGCCGGAGACGTCGCCGAGATCGACCCGGATCACCTCGCCGTCGGTCAAGGCATCGAGGCAGCGGGCCGGGTCGGCGCGGTCGAGGCCGAGATCCATGGCGAAGTGATTGCGAGTGCCCGCGGAGATCACGAGGAACGGCAGTCCGTGTTCGGCGGCGACGGCCGCGACCAGTGCCTGAGTACCGTCGCCACCGGCGACACCGAGCAGGTCGGCACCGTCTTCCACGGCCTCTCGGGCCAGTCCGCCCACGTCGACCGGGGCTGACGGGTCCAGCAGGATCACCCGCGCGCCCAGTCGCTCCGCCCGCTTCACGAGGTCGAAGCGGGCGACCTTGCCACCGCCCGACTTCGGATTCATGATCAGCACCGCCCGCCTCGGCGGACGTGCGCGTACGGGCCGCTGCGACCGGGGCGGCCGCGCTCGGTGCAGCGCCGTGCGGCCGCAGGTCACCGCCGTCGCCCAGCACAGGCTGGAGATCAACGCGATCAGCCACAGACCGCTCCGCGCATAGAACACGAGCACTCCGGCCGGCGCCCCGACGGCCACGAACGCGCCGAGCAGCCGCACGAGACCGCGCCGGGCCACGAGCCACCAGATGCCTGCGGCGCAGACCACGAGCCCGAGGATCCCGGCCATGACCACGAGCAGTCCGCCCCCGCTCAGCGCGAGCAGCAGCACTGCCACGGCGGCGGTTGCCGCCGCCACGGCGAACCACGCGAGCAGCCGGGCTGCCAGCCCGGCCCGCGGCCGTGCCTTTCGTGTCCTGTCTATGGCCGTCTCCTGAAGGGGCTCTGATCCGTTCTGCCTCACCAGCCTGGCCCAGCGCCCCTGGCCGAGTGCGTCCCGGACGCCCGTACGGGTGAGCCGGTCAGTCGAGCGCGTCGAACCCCGGCGCGAGACAGCTGAGGGGCTGGCCCCCACTGACGAGGGGCGTACGTCAAGGGCTTCCCGTACATTCACACTATGGGAACCGACGTCGATGCGTTCCTTGGTCAGCTGGCCCGCCACCTCAGGACACAGGTGGAGAAGCTGGCCGGCCTGCTGCTCCAGCGCCTGAACGGCGAACTCCCCGAGCTGCGGGAGGAGAGGGAGATCGCGGCTCTGACCTTGGAGGAGACGGCCCAGCACGTCACCACCATTCTGGATCTCCTGGAGCACCAACCTGACGTGAGCGCGTCGAAGGCACCTTCGGTCGTCTTGGAAGTAGGTCGTCTCTACGCCCGGCGAGGGATCCCGGTGAGCAGACTCCTGCGTGGCTACCGGCTCGGCCACCTCAGCCTGCTCGAAATGGTCCAGGCCGAAGCTCCCCGCCTCACCAGCGACTGGCACATGATCCACCTGGCCGCGATGAGGCTGATCACGATCGGCTTCGACTACGTGGACCGATCCTCGGAGGAGGTCGTCGCCGCCTACCAGGAGGAGCGCGACCATCTCCTCCAGCGCCGACTCGCCCTCACCAACAGGGCGAGCAAGCGGATCGGGACCACGCTCGACGTCACCCGCACCGCACAGGAGTTGACGGAGGTGTGCACCGAGGAATTCGCCGATCTCGTCACCGTCGACCTCTTCGACTCCGCCCTCGACGAAACGGGCACGGGTTCACCGGAAGCCCTGACGCAGCGCCGAGTCGCCCAGCGCTCCGTCCTCGACGGCTGTCCGGAGTCCCTGCTCCGCATCGGTGAGGCCCACTCCTACCCCGACGACTCGGAACCGGCTCGCACACTGGCCACCGGAAGATCCGTCCTGCACCGCGTCGGAAGGGCCGGGATGCCCATGTGGATGGCTCCGTCCGAGTCCCACAGTCAGGCGTTGCGCGCCCTCGGCCTCCACTCGGTTCTCCTCGTAGCGCTGCACGCCCGTGGGGAGACACTGGGCCTGGTGCAGTTCTCACGCCACCGCACCTCGGTCCCCTTCGACGACGACGACCTCCTGCTGGCGCAGGAGATCGTCTCCAGGGCAGCGGTGTCCATCGACAACGCCCGCCGGTACACCCGTGAGCGCTCCACCGCGCTCGCTCTCCAGCGAACCCTGCTGCCGCGACACACGGTGAAACAGTCGGCCGTCGAAGCGGCCTCGCGATACCTGCCCGCCGGGTCCCGCGCGGGTGTGGGCGGTGACTGGTACGACGTGATTCCGCTGTGCGGGGCCCGCGTCGCGCTCGTCGTCGGCGACGTCGTCGGACGCGGCCTGCACGCCGCCGCCACCATGGGCCGACTCCGCACAGCCGTCCGCGCCTTCGCCGATATCGACCTCATGCCCGATGAGCTGCTCACGCATCTGGACGACGTGGTCATCCGGATGCAGCGCGAGGAGTCACGGGACGAGGGTGAGACCAGCGCCACCTGCCTGTACGCGATCTACGACCCTGTCTCCCGTCTGTGCTCCGTCGCCAGTGCCGGCCATGTACCTCCGACCGTGGTGACCCCCTCGACCACCGGCGAGGACACCCGGACCTCCAACGTGGTCAAGCTGCCTGAGGTGTCTGTCGGACCGCCCCTCGGCCTGGGCGGACTGCCCTTCGAGACGACCGAGTTCGAACTGCGGGAGGGCAGCCTGCTGGTGCTGCACACCGATGGGCTGATCGCCGATCGCACGCGTGACGTAGATGTCGCACTCACCACACTGCACGATGTCCTCACCTCGGCGCCGGAGTCGCTGGAGGAGACCTGCGACCAGCTGCTGGCCGCACTGCTGCCCAGCCGACCCGTCGATGACGTCGCTCTGCTGATTGCCCGGACCCGAGCCCTCGATCCCGACCATGTCGCAGCGATCAACCTGCCGTCCGATCCAGCAGCCGTTTCCGGAGCCCGCCGCTTCGCGTCCGACGTACTGGCGGCCTGGGGGCTGGAGGAGATGTCGTTCACCACCGAGCTGGCCGTCAGCGAACTGGTGACGAACGCGATCCGCTACGGCAAGAGCCCCATCCAGCTGCGACTGATCCTCCAGTCGACGCTCACCTGCGAGGTCTCCGACGCCAGCAGCACGGCCCCGCATCTGCGCCGCGCCCGGATCTTCGACGAAGGCGGCCGGGGCCTGCTGTTGGTGGCCCAGCTCACCGATCGCTGGGGCGCACGACACGGTCGTGAGGGAAAAGTCATCTGGGCCGAGCAGGCTCTCCCCGCCACCGGCGGGTCCGACCACTGAGCGAACGAAACACCGTTCGCACCTCAAGGGCGAGGGCGTGTGACCAGGGCGTTCGCCCCGGCCGGTGGCAGAGCCCTCGATCGGACCGACTTGATCGATCGACTAAGTCGATATAGTGGGCGTATGGCTCATGTTTCCGCGGCGGAGCGCCGCCCTCAGTTGATCAAGGCGGCCATCGACCTCATGACCCGGGAGGGCGTCGCCGCGGGAAGCACCCGTGCCATCGCCGCGGAGCTCGGCGTCGCACAGGCCACCGTCCACTACACCTTCGGCACGAAGGAGGATCTCTACCGGGCGGTGATGGACCAGATCACCGACGAGCTGGTCGCGCAGGTGCAGCGGGCGGCGCCGGAGGACGCGGGCTTCGAGAAGACCTTCAGCGCCCTGGCGGGGGCCTTGTGGAGCACCGTGCGTGAGCCGACGTCGCACCAGCAGCTGCTCACTGAACTGACCATGTTCGCCCTGCGTGTGCCCGGGCTCAACGAGGCGCGGCAGAGTCACTATCAGCGGGTCATCGAGGTGACCGCACAGGTGATCGCCGAAACGGCGGACAGGGCGGGACAGAGACTGGCCGTGCCCCCGGAAACAGTGGCTCGGTTCTTCCTCTCCGGCTTCGACGGACTCACCATGCAGGTCCTGCTGAGTGTGCCGGACGAGGACACGGAGCGGACGGGCCTGAGGGCACTCGTGGCCGCGACCGTGGCGCTGGCCAAGGGGAGCCTCGACCTCCCGGACGTGCCGACGGCCTGACACGACGTGAAGACGGTTGGGGGCGCACCTTCCAGGTGCGCCCCCAACCGTCTCTGCCTACTCGTGAGACTCAGCCGGCCCAGACGTCCTCGACGTAGCGCCCGGACTCGACGAGCGCCGCGAGCCACGCCACGGCCTGCTCATCGCTCGCACCGGTCCTTTCACGGTAGAGCGCCATGAACGCTTCCCGGACGGCCGGTGCCATACGGCGGCCGTCGCCGCAGATGTAGACGCGTCCGTCGGACTCCAGGACCGACCACACCTCCTCGCTCTCGCGGGCGATGCGCTCCTGGACGAAGCGGGCGCCGTTCTCGGGCGCGTGCATGAAGGTGGGGCGCATGCTGACTGCGCCGGCCGCCTCGGCTGCCTCGAATTCCTCCCGGTGGAGGAAGTCCACGTCGGGATGGTCGCAGCCGAAGTAGCAGAGCAGGGTCCCGGTCGAGCCGGCGTGGTGGCGGTCGAGGACCGCGCCGCGGAAGGGCGCGAGACCGGTACCCGCGCTGATCAGGATCACCGGTACGGAGGTGCCCTCGGGGAGGCGGAAGGACTCGCTGCACGGCAGGACCCGCGCCTGGATCACGTCGCCCGCGTTCACCGTCTGCAGGAAGTGCGAGGCGATGCCCCGGAAGGTGCCCTCCCCCGACCGGTGGGGCGCCGCGAGGAGCGACACCATCAGGTCGGCCTCGCCGGGCCGGGCCGCGGCGGACGACGAGATCGAGTAGTGCCGGGGGCGCAGCACCGGCAGCAGCTCCAGGAAGCGTTCGAAGGGCAGTTCGCACGCGCGGTAGCGCTCCACGAGGTCCAGGACGCTGAGCCCCGCGACGGTCACCTGCTCCCGGAAGGTCTCGGCATCGGCGGTGGCGAAGACGGTGAGCGGCTGCTTCTCGGGCGGGCAGGAAGTGTGCTCGGCGAGCACGGCGACCTGCTCCTGGGTGGCCGGGTCCTGCAGCTCGACGAAGTCGGTGAGCAGGCGGCGCAGGGTCAGCGGCCGGTCGACCGGCAGCGCGCCCCGGCTCCGACGGCGGGCGCGCAGCCGGACCGTGCGGTCCAGGTCGACGCCGAAGCGGTCGGCGACACGCTGGACGAGGGCCTCGGGATTGCTGGGCAGGACGGCCAGGTGATCAGCGGTGCGGTAGCTGACGCCCTCGGGCAGACGGAGCCGCAGGAACCGCTTGGAGCGTCCGAGTTCGTGGTCGGTGTCGACGAGTTCGTACGCTTCGAGGACCTCCATCGGCTGGACGCCGTGGCGCTCGGCGAGACCGCCGAGGACCGACTCCGAGGTGTCCTCCAGCTCGTACAGCCCTTCTGCTTCCGCCCTCGGTGCGGTGCCTGCCGCTTCGCCGGCGACCGGTGCGCCGTACTCGTCGAGCAGGACCGTCCACAGGTCCGCCGTCCACTGGTCGACCACTCCGCCGAAGTCACCTGATGCGTCGGCGGCGCCGCGCTCCAGAAGCGGGACGGCGCCGGCGGCGGCCAGACGCTCGTCGATCAGGGTGGGGATGCGCTGGTAGGTCGCCGCCCAGTTGCGGTCGCCGACACCGAGGACGGCGTACCGCAGGCCGGCGAGCGAGCCGGGGGCAAGGTTCTCCAGAGCGGCGACGAAATCGGCTGCGTCGTCGGTGGGGCGACCGTTGTAGGAAGCGGCGACGATGACGACGGGGCCCTCGGTTCCGGCCAGCCTTTCCGTGTACTCGTTGAGGGAGGTGACGGACGGGGTGAAGCCCTGCTCCTCGCCGTCGCCGCCGAGGTCGCGGGCGATGCCGGCGCAGGTGCCGAGGTTGGATCCGTGCAGCAGGGTCAGCGCGGTGCCGCTCGCACGGCGCGTCACGGTGGCGGTCCGGCCCGCGACGGGATCCGCCGCCGTCACGGCGGGCAGGCGCCGTTCGTCGCTGGTGCGGCGGGCGAGCCGGAGGCTGAACCCGTCGGGCTTGATGGTCAGCGTCGACTTGATCTTCAGCTGGTAGTCGGTGTGGTCGATCAGACGGTAACGGTGCACCAGCAGGCCCAGCAGCAGGGTGGCCTCATGCAGGGCGAACTGGCGGCCGATGCAGGCCCGCTCGCCGTTGCCGAACGGCTTGAAGGCGTGGACCGAGCGGGCCGCCTCCCGCTCGGGGGTGAAGCGCTCGGGATCGAACAGCTCGACGTTCTCCCCCCAAGCCGCGTCACGGTGAAGGGCCGAGGTGATCACCATCAGCGACTCGCCCTTGCGTACGGGGTACTTGCCGCCGATGACGGTGTCCTCGATCGGCTCGACGGCGAACGCGGGAGCCGTCGGCCACAACCGCAGGCTCTCGTTGAGCACCTGGCGGATGTAGGTGAGCTTGCCGATGTCGCCGTACCCGGGATCCGGGTCGTCGGTGTCACCCCACAGGGCGTCCACCTCGGCCTGGGCCCGGGCGAGCACCTCCGGATGCTTGGTGAGGTAGTAGAGGGCGAAGGAGAGCGCGCTGCTGGTGGTCTCGTGGCCGGCGATCAGGAAGGTGATCACCTGGTGGCGGATGTTGACGTCGTCCAGCAGCTCCCCGGTGGCGGGGTCCTTGGTGTGCAGCATCAGCCCCATCAGGTCATCCGTGCTGGTGTCGCCGGAGGCGCGGCGCTCCTTGATCACGTCGTCGACGAGGTCCGTCATCAGGTCGACGTCCTTGCGGAACTGCTCGACCTTCTTCCTCTTGAACAGCTCGGAGCCCGGGATGGACTCGCCCTTCTCCTGGGCGAAGACGAGAGCTCGGGCCATCGCCTCGACGAACGGATGCAGGTCGTTGCGCCGGAAGGACTGGAAGTCGTAACCGAAGCCGCACAGGCCGATCGTGTCGAAGGTCAGCCGGGTCATCTCGTCGGGGACATCCACCGACTGCACCCCGGCGAGCCGGTCCCATTTCCCGATCAGTGAGCGGGCGACCTTGAGCATGGGGGCGTGGTAGCTGCGCATCGCGCCGAGCGAAAACGCGGGCATCAGGATGTCGTGGGCCTTGCGCCAGTTCGGTTCGTGGTTGTAGGCGGTGAACAGACCGTCCCCGGCCAGGGCCCGAACCTCGACCAGGTCGGCGTGAACGTGCTTGCGGAAGCGGGTCTCGTCCGACAGCTCGGTCACGAGGTCCAGGCCGCCGATCATGACGGTGTCCCTCCCGAAGACCCGCAGCCGGTACACAGGCCCGAACTCCCTGAACTCCTTCAGCAGGTAGGCCAGGAAGTCCGCGCCCGCAGGAACGTTGAACGCGTGGCCTACGAGGGGCAGCGGGGGGCGCTCGGGGATCGCCCGCGTCATACCTACGGACACCTGAGTCATGAGCGTGCCTTTCGTTTCACTCCAGCGGTCACCATTCAATTTACACACGACTTTGTCGAGTGAACATGTCGTGTGACTGTATTGAAGGACACAGTCGGCCGAGGAACCCGGCATCCTGCGAGAACGTCCTGCGGAAGCAGCTTGACAGACGACCTCGTCAACCGACACGGTTAACTGACATGGTCAACCGACCATGTCGTGCGCCAGTGCTGCATGCGCGCTTCTCACCGAGCACATCGAGGTTTCGTATGAACACCATGCTGGCCGGGCGGCTCCGCCTGGACACCCGTACCTTCGCCGTCGAAGAGGTCCCGGTCCCGGTTCCCGGTCCGGGCGAAGTCCTCGTCGAAGTGCGGGCCGCCGGCGTCTGCCTGTCCGACATCCATCTGATCGACGGCAGCCTGAGCCCCTTCTACCCCGTGGACACCGTCAAGGACTCCGGTGCCCTCACCCCCGGCCATGAGGTGGCCGGTGTCGTCCACACCGTCGGCCCCGACGTCAAGGGCAACTGGACTCCCGGCCTGCGCGTCGTACTGCAGGCCGGTCAGGCGTGCGGCGACTGCGCCGACTGCCTGCGCCACATGACCTGCCGCCAGCCTCTGACCCGAGGAGTGGACTACGACGGCGGTTGGGCGCAGTACGCCCTCGCCCGGGAGGACACGCTGCTCCCCATCCCGGACCACCTGCCGTTCGACCAGGCCGCGATCATCCCCGACGCCGTCTCCACCCCGTACGCCGCGATCATCGACACGGGCGCGGTCCGCCCCGCGCAGGCAGTCGGCATCTGGGGAGCCGGAGGTCTCGGCGCCCACGGCATCCGGCTCGCCCGCCTGGCCGGAGCCGCCCCAGTCATCGCTGTCGACCCGCTGGCCTCGGCCCGCGAGCGCGCCCTCCTTTTCGGCGCCGACCACGCGCTGGACCCCACAGCCGGAGACTTCACCGAAGCGGTGCACCAAGCCACGGCAGGCCGGGGCATCGACGTCGCCTTCGACTTCGCCGGCGTCGGAGCGGCCCGCGCCCAGGCCACGACCGTGCTCGGCCCGAACGGCATCCTGGTCCTCGCCGGCCTCACCCCGGAGCCGGTCAGCGTCGCCGACAGCATCGACTTCTGCTTCAACGTCCGGCAGATCCGCGGACACTACGGCTCCGAACCAGAGCACGTCGAACAGCTCGTCGCGCTGGCCGCCGCCGGACGGATCGACCTCGGCCCCTCCGTCAGCGCCCACGTCCCCCTGACCGAAGCCGCGGACGCCGTCGCCCGGCTGGAGAAGAAGGTCGGAGACCCGATCCGCCTCGTACTCACCCCCTGAGCACAGCAGGGTGGAGTCCGGATCACCAGGCGCAACACGGCCGATTCCGCCTCCGCCTCCACCACCGCCCGAAGGTCAGCGACACCCCGGATATTCGGCCACCCCGCGCTGACAGGGCAGCCACTCAAATGCGACGACTACCTGCCCGGCTGTGATCCTTCTCTGTTTTGACATCTTTCGAGGGAACAGAAAGCAGCCGAAGGCGGTGTTCGATTACGAGGTCGGACAGCAAGCACGTTCACGATCGCCGAATTGTTCGAATGAGGCTCGTCAATCGGCGATGCCCCGAACTCAGGAGTCGGTGCATCATGCACTCGCTCCGCTCGAGACAGGTGCACTTTTTTGTTGCAGTCGGACTCCGCAATTGGGACGGTGGAAACGTCGGAACCGCAGCTAAGGGAGGAGCCGGAAGCCGACATAGAAACCATGGATTCGGGTGGCACGTCACCATATCTGGCACGGCCCATAGCATTATCGAATCCCTTACTGACCCGATCACCCAATACATCTCACCATACGCAGACCGCGTGATTGAAGGAGAAAAGCATGTCGAACTCTCTTAAGGGCGGGACCGAGGAAACTGCAGTCGACGTCGTGATCGTCGGTGCCGGCTTCGCCGGCCTGACCGCCGCAGAACGGCTGGTGAATATGGGCGTGTCGGTCTTGGTCGTGGAAGGTCGCGACCGCGTCGGAGGCCGAGCGTTCTCGGGCGAAGTGGCCGGGGTCAAGGTCGACCTCGGGGCGACGTGGGTCGCACGGCGGCACACTGCGATCCGGGACCTCGCGAGCCGGTTGGGGTGCACCACGACCAGTCAGTTCGACGAGGGCCACAACGTCCTGTGGATGGACGGACAGCGCAGCACCTACACCGGCACCTTCCCCGAGGTCTCACCTGAAGCCTTGGAAGACCTGGCCCGTATCCAGATGGCGGTGGCGGAACTGACTTCGACCATCAACGTCGATGCAGCCTGGGAATCCCCGGACGCCGGGCAGCTCGACGCTATCTCGTTCGGAGAATGGCTCGACCAGCAGCAGGCGGCGACGAGCACCCGGGCGCTGATGACGATCCTCACCAAGGTGCAGTGGGGCTGCAGCCCGGGGGACGTCTCTCTGCTGCACGCTTTGCGTTACATTCGCGCTGCCGGGGGCGTGGAGCACATGCTCAGCGTCGAGGACGGTCAGCAAGAGGAGCGAATCACCGAAACGACTCAAGAGATCGCCGTCAGGCTCGCCGAGCGACTCGGCGACAGGGTTGTCGTCGGTGCCCCTGTTCGACGAATCACCCAGGACGACAGCGGCGTCACGGTCAGCACCGACTCGAAATTGATCAACGCCAAGTACGCCATCGTCACTGCCGCCCCCTCGCACCGCGCCGACATCGACTTCGAGCCTGCCCTGCCTGACAAGGCGGAAGGGCTCGCGAAGACGTGGCGTCTGGGCACGCTGAGCAAGGCGTTCGTCGCCTATGAGAAGCCCTTCTGGCGGAGCAGCGGGCTTTCGGGTGAGGCACTGACCGACACCGGGACCGTTTTCATCACCTTCGACGTTTCGCCCGATGACAACGGACCAGGCGTCCTGATGGCCTTCTGCGACCCTCGCGTATTCGACGGTTTCAACTCGGCGGATCGACGTCGCCGGGTGATCGACCAGCTCGTCGAGCTGTACGGCGCTCAGGCGAGCGCCCCCATCGACTACGTGGACCACTGCTGGGGCCCGGCGTCCGAACCGTTCGCCCCGGGAGGGCCGAACCCTGCTGTAGCCCCCTATGCATCCGTCAGTTACGGCAGCGCCCTCACGGAGCCCCACGGGCGCATCCACTGGGCTGGGGTAGAAACCGCCGGCGAGTGGGCCGGAACCATGAACGGCGCCGTGCTTACGGGTCAGCAGACCGCCGAGCGGGTCGCACACCGGCTTGGAAAGCGCGCCGACGCGGGTGCCCAGTAGGCAGCGCTGCGGGGAGCCGATTTCGGCAAGGCCGGACGGGAAGACGTAGCAGACGGCTGCGGCGGTCGGCGAGAACGCCGCCGAATCGGCTCCTGGCAATGCTAGTTAAGGGATGCCCGTGCCTCGGTCTTCAGGCTCCGGAAATGAGCCCAAACGCAACTTGCGCAGCCGCAGGATCGAGGCAGATCGCCGACGTGAACGAATGCGCGACCGGCCCGTGCACCGTGCACCATACCCAGATAAAGCCGGTGCTCAGTGTCGTTCCCACCGCGGCCGTGGCTGGTGACAGTGAGGTACGAGGTAACCGCCACAGGCAAGAACACCGTGTCGTGGGCGTGCCGACTGGGGCGCCCCGCCCAGGGGAGTGACTTTGAGTATTCGGACTGTCCTTGTGGGTCTCGGTGCCACTGGCCGGGCCATGGCTTCTTCCTTGCTGCAACGCGCGGACGTGGAGATCGTCGGAGCAGTGGACCAGGACACCCGTGTGGCTGGTCAAGACCTCGGAGTGCTACTTGGTGGCGCCGCGAACGGTGTCGTCATCGTGAGCGACCCGGCCGACCTGCCCGCCGCCGACCTAGCGATCGTGGCGACCATCTCGGATCTGCACAGGGTGGCCGGCACCCTGCTGCCGCTGCTGGAGCGTTCGTACAACGTCCTGAGCATCAGCGAGGAGCTGGCCTATCCCTGGCAGAGCCATCCCGGCCTGGCCCGAAGGCTCGACGACACGGCGAAGGCACATGGCGTGACCGTCCTGGGCAGCGGGGCAAACCCGGGCCTCCTGATGGACACCCTCCCTCTCCTGCTGACTGCACTGACCCAGCGCATGGAGAGCGTGTGTATCCGCCGGCGGACGAACATGTCACGCTACGGCGCGATCCTGTCGAAGTTCGGCCTCGGTCCGACCACAGAGGAGTTCGCGACGGCTCGCAGCCGGGGCGAGGTCGTCGGGCACTACGGCTTCGAGCAGGCCATCGGGGCGCTCGCGGCAGGGCTCGGGTGGGATCTCGACTCGGTGGACGTGGCAGAGGTCGAACCCGCTGTCGTGACGACGTCGCCGCGCGTCGGGGACCATCTGCGTATCGAACCGGGACAGATCACGGCTGTCACTCATGCCGCCCGGGGCGTGCTCAAGGGCGAACCGGTGATCGACCTGGAGATCACGTTCGGGTTCTTCGAGCCGGCCGATGAGATGGCCGCGGGCGACGACTACCGGATCGTCGGTGAGGAGCAGGTCATCGACCTTGGTTCCTCCGTGGGCTTCGATTCCTTCCTCAGCACGATCGCGACGGCGGTCAACGCCGCCGCCGCGGTCGTCGAGGCGCGTCCCGGTCTCCTGTCGATGGGAGACCTCCCGGCCCGCTCGGTCGCGGCCAAGGGAGAGCAACGAGCAGCCCGGGCCTCGCTCGGGGCCACGACTTCACCGGACTGAGACGGAGACACGCAAGACGGAGAACCTCTTGCCCACCCGTCTTCACACATCTCGCCGAAGAGACACCCGTCGCGGTTCATCCGCTGGACCGGAGCGAAGGTTTGCGGCGCATGCCGAGCAAATCTTGACGCAAATCATGAAATAGGACAAACCCCCCACCTGAAGGAACGGTATGAGGACCGACAACACGAAATACAGCAACTTCACCGGCTGGATCGACCGACCGGACGACGTGCAGCCCGCACTGGACGGCGACCTCACCTGTGACATCGCCGTCATCGGCGGCGGCATGGGTGGCATGGCGGCTGCGCTGCGCCTTGCGGAGCGTGACCAGGACGTGGTCCTGCTGGAGGCCGAGTTCTGCGGCTACGGCTCAGCCTCGCGCAACGGCGGTCAGATCGCCGGGGCGCCGGGCGGTGACCTGCGAATGCTCAGCATCCAGTCCCCTAAGAAGATGCCGGTCATGGCGAAACTGGCGGAGCACGCGGGCCGCTACGTGGAAGACCTCATCAAGACGCACGACATCGACTGCGACTACGTGGCAAACGGCCTGGTGTGGGGTGCGGTCTCACCCCTCATGATGCTCAGGGTGCGCACCCAGGCGGCGATCCTGCGCGCCTACGGTGGGAATGGGACTGTCGGCAGCAGGGAGAAACTCGGCCTTCCTGCCGGCTTCGTGGGCGGTATGCGGGAATCCATCGGCGGGATGCTGAACCCGGGCAAGCTCGCTCGTGGTGTGCGTCGCGCGCTGCTCGCCTCGTCGGCCAAGGTCTTCGAGCAGTCGCGGGTGAGCGATGTCCGGCGAACAGGCCGCACCGTCGAGCTCACGACACCGCATGGCACCGTGCGGGCCAACAAGGTGCTGCTCGCAACCAACGTCTACGGCGGCGAGTGGGACATCTGGCCCAAGAACCTCGCGACGCCGCTGTACGTCATCGAGATCGAGTCGGAACCCATCGCGCCGGAGCGGCTCGCCGAGCTGGGCTGGACCAGTCGGTCCGGCATCATCACCCAGCACCAGTTGATGACCCACTACCGGCTCACCGAGCGCAACACCATCGTCTGCGGGGTCCGCCAAGCGCAGCGAGGCCAGACCTACCCGCTCCCGGACCGGGTACCGGACCCCATTGTCGTGCAGGACATGGGGAAGGATCTGGCCCGTCGGTTCCCGTCGCTGTCCGACGTGGCCATCGAGCGGGCCTGGGGCGGTTGGATCGGCATCAGCCCGGACTGGCTGTCGATCGCCGGGCAGGTGGGTGACAACGTCTTCTACTCGATGGCCTGCAACGGCCACGGCCTCTGCCAGGTGCCGTACGTGACCCACCAGCTCGCCGACTACATCGTCGACGGTGAGATGCCGGACGACCTCGCCGGCATCTGGTCGGACGCCTCGAAATACCCGCCGTCGATGTCGCTGCTGATGCAGCCGCTTGTCCTCCGAGCCGTCTGGGGACTGGACCGGTTCAACGACTTCCTCAACGGCAGCAGGACACTGGCGCGACGGGCTCTCCGTCGTCGCAGGCGCGCGGACTCCTGAAGTTCGGGCGGCGCCTGATCTGTGACGGCGTGGTATGAGATCGCCACCCGCTACGGCAAGACCGCCCAGTCCTACGAAGCAGCCGTCCCCCTCGCATCACTCCTTGTGTGGATCTGACATTTGACGAGAGAACCCAGTAGGCAGCGCTGCGGGAAGCCGATCTCGGCAGGCCGAACGGGAGGGCTTGGCAGGCAGCTGCGTCGACCGGCGAGGACGCCGCCGAATCGGCTCCTGGTAGCGCTAGCGGGGGGGCAGGCTCCGCACCGCCGTCTCATCGCGGTCGCAGGGCATCTACCAGCTCGACAAGAGGAACCTGGAAGAGAGTTCAAGGGCTCCGACGGCAAGCTGTTCAAGCACCAGCTCAAGGTCGGCGACACCATGAACCTCCCCGGCGGCGCGGTCTCGGCCACCTTCGGCGGCGTCCAGGAGTGGGCCGGCTTCCAGGTCACCCGGCAGCCCGCCAGCGGCTGGGCGCTCAGCGGTGCCGTCGTCGCCATCTTCGGCCTGGCCGGCTCCCTGTTCATCCAGCGCCGCCGCATCTGGGTGCGGGCCGTGCGGGGCGCCGACGGCGTGACCGTCGTGGAGGTCGCCGGCCTCGGCCGCAGCGAATCCGCGAAGGTTCCCGCGGAGCTCGGCGACCTCTCCGGGGTCCTGTACAACCGGGCGCCCGCCGCGCCCGAGAACCCCGCCACCCCCGAATCCACCGACACCCACGCCGTCACTGCCGAAGAGACTGAGAAGAAGTGAATCTCGCCGCAGCAACAAACGAGCATCTCGCGAACGTCAGCAACACGCTGATGTACTCCGCGATGGCCGTCTACACCCTGGCCTTCTTCGCGTACATCGCCGAGTGGCTCTTCGGCAGCCGCAGCAAGGTCGGCCGTACCGCCGCCGCGCTCACCGCCGACGCCGCCACCAAGGCCGCGTCCGGTCCCGCCGTCACCGTGAAGAAGGCCGGCACCAGCGCCGTACTGGAGCGCCCCGAGGTCGTCGTACGCACCGCCTCCGGCTCCCGCGACGTGCCCGACGGACCCGGCGCGCACGGCGGCACCGAGAAGGGCGACCTCTACGGACGCATCGCCGTCTCCCTCACCGTCCTCGCCTTCGCCATCGAGGCGGGCGGCGTCCTCACTCGCGCTCTGTCGGTGGAGCGGGCGCCGTGGGGCAACATGTACGAGTTCAACATCACGCTCACGACGACCGCCGTCGGCGTGTACCTCGTCCTGCTCGCGCTGAAGAAGAACATCCGCTGGCTCGGCCTCCCGCTGATCACCACGGTCCTGCTCGACCTCGGTCTCGCCGTCACGGTCCTCTACACGGCCAGCGACCAGCTCGTCCCCGCGCTGCACTCGTACTGGCTGTACATCCACGTCTCCACCGCGATCTTCTGCGGCGCGGTCTTCTACGTCGGCGCGGTCTCCACGCTCCTGTACCTCTTCAAGGACAGCTTCGAGAACAAGCTCGCCTCCGGCGGCAAGCCGGGCCGTTTCGCCAGCTCCGTCCTGGACCGGCTGCCCGCGGCGGCCTCCCTCGACAAGTTCGCCTACCGCGTCAACGCCGCCGTCTTCCCGCTCTGGACGTTCACCATCATCGCGGGCGCCATCTGGGCGGGCGACGCCTGGGGCCGCTACTGGGGCTGGGACCCCAAGGAGACCTGGTCCTTCATCACCTGGGTCGCCTACGCCGGCTACCTGCACGCCCGCGCCACCGCCGGCTGGAAGGGCCGCAAGGCCGCCTACCTGGCCCTGGCCGCCTTCGCCTGCTGGCTGTTCAACTACTACGGCGTGAACATCTTCGTCTCCGGCAAGCACTCCTACGCCGACGTGGGCCTCGGAGCCCTCCAGTCGATCGGCTTCTGAACCGGCCCCCTACTGCGGGACGTACAGGCTCAGGTTCTTGTGGGCGACGTCGATGTCCGGGTAGCGGGCGGCGAACCACAGGCCCTCCGGGAGCCAGAAACGCATCCGCTGGGGCGAACGGGGGTTCAGCATCGACGGCGGCTACGCGACTCACCCACGGGCATCCGGCATACCGCTTGGCCTGCCCAAGCAGGGCACAGCGCATCAACCCTCCAACCGACAGAGCCCGCCCAGTTGCCTGGCGGGCCAGGTCGTCCGTCATGGCTGCAATCGCAAATTCAGCGTCCTCGAGGACAGCGCTGGAAGACAAACTGCATGACGAGCCGAACACGTCACGCGTGTACGCACAGTCAACTGCACGGTGATGCCCCACTGGAGCGCTCCGCCGGAGCCTCGTCTCATGGCTCCAGGTAGAGGCCCGCCAGGGATGCTCCCCGGCGGGGCCTCGATCTATCACCGGCGCTATCACGCGTCTGTCACCAACTACGCCGACGCCACCGGACAGCAAGCCCTGACCTGCTACAACGCACACACCATGGACTCGCACGGACGCCCATAGACGGTCTCTACAACCTGTGCCATGTGGTACCCAGTGAGGGACCGAGAATCAGGACCGGGGCCTCTTCTGGCCCGTCAAAGCGGTATTGCAGGGTGTTCGACGGTGTCTCACTCACGCCCCGCACCCTCTCACGTCTCACAGACGCCCCTGTAACGCGGGGGTACGGGGAACCTGTCTGACCAGGTTGAAGACCTCGCGGGCTGCGTATCGCTTGAGGCATCGGATGATCTCAGAGTGGAGCCAGCTCAAGTGACACAGAAGACCGGCGGGTACGAATTCCTCTGGGACGGGTCGGAAGAAGGCTGGGTGGTTGTCCGGACGAAAAACGGTCCCGGCGCCATCTACAACACCATGACGCGTCAGGCTCTCGTAATCGAGGACGACGACGAACACGAACACGCCATCCGAATGATGAGGGAACACGCGTGCCCTTACCTGGACTCAATCCCGTAGCCACCACGACACCATGACCGCCGACCACCACGGCCTCCGCTCGAGGCCGTGGTGGCGGCCCCATCCGCCCCGGGCTCACTGAGGTGTGAACCCGTTAGCCCTCCAACGTGGCGGATTGCAACCGGTGCGTGCCGCGCGGCGGGTCGGCTGGCGGAATCCCCGCACCGCGCCCCGGAACCGCCTGCCCAGGACCTGGTCGATCAAATCGGCGCATCGGCCGCCCGACGACAGCAACTGGGGCGCCCGAACTGCTGCGTACGAGCCGGGGAACGGCGTGGTCAGCCGCTGCTGCCCCTGGGCCTGCCGCAGCGAGGGGCAGCCTGTGCAGGACGACTTCAGGCGGCCTCGTGCGTCGTACCAGGAGGCACTAGATTTCACGCAAGCAAACAACCGTGTCCTGGTCGATCGCGTGAAGTCCCTGGGTCGTGTGTTGCACATCGGTCGTACGAGACGTGCCGCCGTTGTGCCCCTTGCTTCAGGTGGCTCCAAGAGGACAACCGCGTGCAACCGCGCCGCGCCGCCGTTGCAACCCACCCGTTCGGAAGCCCCGCTAGGCCGCACCTGCGGGGCTTCTCGTCGCACGGACGTCCCCTGTAACGCGGGGGTACGGGACACTGGTCTGACCAGGTTGAAGACCTCGCGGGCCGCGTATCGCTCGAGACATCGGATGATCTCACGTCGGGTCTTGCCCTCCTCGGTGCGGCGTTCGTAGTACGCCTGGGTGCGGGGGGCGTGGCGCAGCCGGGTGGAGACGTTGCGGTGCAGGGCGCCGTAGGCGGGCCGGCGCGTGATCCAACACCTGCCCTCTTCGTTCCGGCTGCCCAACGGCGCCTCCTGGACGCCCTGCGCCGAGCCGGGCGAACTGCCGCAGGTGGAGGGCATGGTCGTCGACCCCGCGGACGGCACCCTGTACACGGGGCAGGAGGACGTGGGCATCTGGCGCATCGACGCGGCTCTGACCGGTACGCCGGTCCTGATCGACAAGGTCCGCGAGTACGGCGTCCCGGGGACGTACGACGAGGAGAGCGAGGAGTGCGCGCCCGCTGCGGACCCCGGCTTCGGCTGCACGCACCTCAGTGCCGACGTCGAGGGCCTGACCCTCCTCACCGAGACGGACGGCGACGGCTACCTGCTCGCCTCCAGCCAGGGCGACAACACCCTCGTCGCGTACGACCGCGAGCGCGACGAGGACAACGAGGACGAGAACGTTTTCCGTATCGCCGCGGCCTCCGCGACCCTCGACGGCTCCGAGGTCTGCGACGGCGCCGCCGCCCTCAACGCCCCGCTCGGCACGCGCTACCCGCGCGGCCTGCTCGTCGTGCAGGACGGCGAGGAGACCCCCGGTGACGGCGACCGCGAGGCCACCGGCTTCAAGTTCGTCGGCCTCGGCAAGGTCGTCGGCACCCTCGACTGATCTGAGAGCGCCGCGGGCGCACGATGGCGACACCGTGCGCCCGCCCCGCCCGCCCAGCCTCGGAGAGACGGGCCGGCCGTCCTCGGACCGAGGAGGCAGCGCGAAGGAATCCGTAACGTTCACGCTGGTCATCGCCGTGATCCCGGTGAACACCATCGCGGTGGTGATCGGCGGCCTGACCCCTGGCTGGTCGTACGAGACGCGGGCCTGACGGATCGACAGGTGGGCGACTCGTGGTGGGACGCTCCCTGTCAGCCGACCTGCTGCACCTTGATCGCGTCGCTCACCGAACCGTCCCGGCTGCAAGGACGTCCGGGTAGACACCGAGCACGATGCCGGGATCCGCCGATGGTTCGTGGACGGCCGGCGTACGCGTCAACTGGCCCGAAGACCGACCGCCAGCGTCAGTTCAAGGACCCGGTGTGGCGACGCGAGATCCGGAAACAGCTCCCGCAGCTGCGACATCCGGTACCGGACTGTCTGGGGATGGACGAACAACGCCGCCGCCACCGCGTCCCGCCTGCCCTGGTGCAGCAGCCACGCCCGCAACGTCTCCTCCAGCCGCCGTGCGGTCGCGACAGGCAAGGTGCGCAACGGTGCGAGGGCTCGGGCACGCAGGTCCGCGAACGCGTCCACGTCGGCGCTCAGCACCAGCTCGGGCAGGTGGTCCTCGGTGTCGCGGACATCAGAGGAGAGGGAGCGCGCGCGTGCGGCTCGCGCGTACGAGGATGACGCACGAGTCCATGGCCGGGCCGGGCCGACCACGGCGGTGCGGTCGGTCAGCTGCCGCAAGAGATGTGATCGGTCGCAATCGGGGACGAGCAGCACACCGGTGGCGTCCGGCAGATCGTCGAGGACGAGGGTGCTCGGGTCGAGCGCGCGGTAGGCAGGCCGGGCCTGGGCGGCGGGCAGCAGGACCGCCGTCAGCGTGACCGGAGGCTGCCATCCGGCCCGTTGAGCAGAGGCCAGCAGCACGTCCGGGCTCGCGCCGGCGAGGAGGTCGCGGGCCAGGTGTTCCAGGTGGCGCTCGTGGGCCCTGCCCCGGGCGGCCAGTTCGTCGGCGTGGCCCGCGGCGCTCGCGGCGGAGAGCTCGTCGATGTAGGCGAAGGTCAGCTCGGCGAACTTGGCGACCTCGGCGGCGGGCAGACCTGCGGACACGGCGCCCGCTGCCAGGCATCGCCAGGCCACGCGGGCGCCGACACGGTAGGCGCTGAGCAGGGCGTCCATCGAACGGCCGTCGCGCACCTCGCCGCGGCCCAGCTCGTAGGCCGCGTCACCGCCGTCGCCTCCGGTGGCGTTCCCGCTCGCGAGGTCCAGGTAGTGCCCGAGGGCGGTGCGAACGGCTCGGCGGATGGTGCCGCCCATGCTGCCCGAAAGGGCGTTGGCGTAGGGAGGGACCTCGTCGATGATCGCCTGGACGACCTCGTCGGCGGTGGCCTTCAGCGCGGCCCGAAGTGCGGTGACCGTCGCCTCGTCCAGGGCCAGTTCGCTGGCCCACTGGGTTACACGACTCACGTTTTTGTTCCCTGCGAACAATTCCACCCACCAGATTCACGTCCTACGGTCAGGACTTTACGCCCTGAGACGCAGCAAGCTGGAGTCATGACGAGTGCAGCCCTTCGCAGCAGGGCGTGGAAACTGCTGGAGATGGTCACGACGCCGCTGCTGCCGTCGGACTACCTCGACCTGGTCAGCCCACTGCGTGCGGGCGCTGACCTGCGGGGGCGCATCGAGGCCGTGCACCCCGAGACGGATGACGCCGCGACCGTCGTGATCAGGCCGGGACGAGGCTGGCGCGGCCACACCGCCGGTCAGTACGTGCGGATCGGGGTCGACGTCGACGGGGTGCGCCTGTGGCGTGCCTACTCCCTCACCTCGCCGACGAACCGGCAGGACGGCCGCGTCACGATCACCGTGAAGGCGATCCCGGACGGCAAGGTCAGCAACCACCTGGTCCACAGGGCGAAACCGGGCACGCTCATCCAGCTCGACCAGCCGTCCGGTGACTTCGTGCTGCCGCAGACCAAGCCCGCCAAGGTGCTCTTCTTGACGGCCGGCAGCGGCATCACACCCGTGATGGGCATGCTGCGCGACACCGAGTTCGACGACGTCGTCATGGTCCACTGCGCGCCACAGCCGCAGGACGTCATCTTCCGCGACGAGCTGCACGACCTGGCCGCGGACAAGAAGCTGCGGCTCACCGAGGTGCACACCGACACCGACGGCACACTCGACATCGCCCGTCTCGGTGAACTCGTACCCGACTGGGCCGAGCGCGAGACCTGGGCCTGCGGGCCCGCAGGTCTGCTCGACGCCGTCGAAGAGCACTGGGCGGAGCACGGCGTACAAGAACGCCTGCACACCGAGCGCTTCCGCCCCAGCATCGTCGTCGCCGGTGACGGCGGCGAGGTCACGTTCAGCGCCACCGGCAAGACCGTCGACGCGGACGGCGTCACGCCGTTGCTGGACGTCGGCGAGGAGGCCGGCGTGCTCATGCCCTCCGGGTGCCGCATGGGCATCTGCTTCGGCTGCGTCACCCCGCTCAAGGCGGGCGCCGTCCGCGACCTGCGCACCGGCGAGCTCACCGAGGCCGAGCCGGGCGTCCTCATCCAGACCTGTGTGTCCGCCGCGGCGGGCCCCTGCGACATCGAACGGTAGGAGCACATTGACCGCCATCGACCCCACCGCCCACCTGACCGCGGAGCAGATCGAGGAGCTGGGCCGCGAGCTGGACGCGATCCGCGACGAGGTGATCGCCGGCCGAGGCGAGAAGGACGCCGCCTACATCCGCAAGGTGATCTCGGCGCAGCGCAAGCTCGAGCTGGTCAGCAGGGGCGTCCTGCTGTTCTCGATCTTCCCGCCCGCGTGGCTGATCGGCACCGCCGGCCTGTCCGTGGCGAAGATCATGGACAACATGGAGATCGGCCACAACATCCTGCACGGCCAGTGGGACTGGATGCGGGACCCGAAGATCCACTCCACGACCTGGGAGTGGGACCACGTCTCGCCGGCCGACCAGTGGAAGCACTCGCACAACGAGCTGCACCACACGTACACGAACGTGGTCGGCAAGGACAACGACCTCGGCTACGGCATCATGCGCGTCGACGAGGACCAGAAGTGGCACCCGTTCCACCTCGGCCAGCCGCTGTGGAACTTCATCAACGCCTGCTTCTTCGAGTACGGCATCGCGGCGTACGACCTGGAGCTCGGCAAGAACCTGAACAAGCGCCGCCGCAAGAACCCGGAGTTCCGCGCGCGGGCCAGGGCCGTGGGCCGCAAGATCCGCAAGCAGGTTCTCAAGGACTACGTGATCCACCCGCTGCTGTCGGGCCCGTCGTTCCTTCCCACACTCGCCGCCACGTTCACGGCCAACCTCGTCCGCAACATCTGGTCCCATTCGGTGATCATGTGCGGTCACTTCCCCGAGGGCGTGCAGGTCTTCGAGCGCCGGTCGATCAAGGACGAGACGCGCGGCCAGTGGTACCTGCGCCAGATGATGGGCTCGGCGAACATCAGCGGCGGCAGGGCCATGCACTTCATGACCGGCAACCTGTCGCACCAGATCGAGCACCACCTGTTCCCGGACCTGCCGAGCAACCGGTACGCCGAGGTCGCGGTGAAGGTGCGCGCGCTGTTCGAGAAGTACGAGCTGGAGTACGTCACCGGGCCGCTGCCCAAGCAGGTGTTCTCCGCGTGGCGCAAGGTCTTCCGGCTCTCGCTGCCGAACAAGAAGCCCGAGGTCAAGACGCCGGACCGTGAGCAGGAGCTCGTCGCCGCCTGATCGTTACCAGCGCCTGGCTCACCAACGCGGGGTCAAACGCCCTTGCCCGCAGGCTCCAGAATCGCCACGCACTCCACGTGATGCGTCATCGAAGAACGTCAGGAGGCACGGAGAGAGGAAAATGTGGAGGTCAGAGCGCTCTTGCGGTGTTCGGGGCGGCCGGCGACGTGCTGGAGCGTCGCAACGCGGCAGGGGCCTCCGGGGCAAACCCGACAGGCCACCTGCACGAATGGCTGGTCGCAAGCGCTCAAGTTCGCGCCTGACACCGGACGCAGGCAGGCATCGTGCTCGATCCACCGGCCGCCCTGTCCCGGACGGGACGGCCGGTGGCGGTCCCATCCGGGACAGGGCGGCCGGTGGCGGTCCGATCCGTCATGCGAGCGGGTCGCCGGCCTTCCGAACGATCCTGGCGATCCAGGCCATGGCCTCGGGCACGTCGTAGTTCCCGGCGTGCGGCTGGTTCCAGGCGAGCCGGTGGTCCAGGTCCTCGACGTCCTTGTCCGCGGCGAGGGCGCGGGCGAGGTTGACCGAGACGGTGAAGGCGGTGTCGCGGTCGCGGGTGCCGTGGCGGACGTACCAGGTGCCGGTCCTGGTCGTTGGCGAGGGGGTCGGCGGTGTGGGTGGGGCGTCCGTCGACGGTGGAGGGCGTGACGAGGGCGCAGGTGGCCGAGCCGTCCTCGAGGTAGTTGGCCATGCCGGCGCGGAAGATCGTTGCGGCGAGGCGGTCGGTGTCGGGGGTGCGCAGGGTGGTCGGGAGGCGCAGCAGGGTCGTGGCGGTCAGGGTGCTCCAGTGGTGCGGGAATGGTGCGGGAAGACGTCGTCCCGGAGTCGGTTCTCGCCGAGCCAGCAGCGGTCCCAGTGGCGGAGGGCGATGGGGGTGACGAGGGCCGATCGCCGCCGTCAGCCATGCCGGGGGTCGTCTACGCGGTGGCGGTCCAGACGGCGAGTGCCGGCAGGGTGAGCAGGTAGGCGATCGCGCAGGACCGGAGCGCCGCGTCCGTGGCGCGTCCGGACGGTCCGCGGCCGCCGGTGAGCCTCTGCCAAGGGCTGGTCGAGGTGTTGTCGCCGCCGTCCTCGAAGGTCAGCGCACACGCGAGGAGCAGGACGTCGGCCGCGGCGAGCAAGGGCCATGCCGCTGGTGGCGCGGAGAATCCGGCGTAGACGAGCGGTCCCAGCACGATCGCGGGGACCGTCCCGAGCGACAGGACACTCACGGCGATCGCGATCAGGGCGTACCAGCCGAAAGCCGTCAGCCGCAGGAGCACGGCCAGGCCCACGATGCCGATCTGTATCCAGCCCATCGACGCTGTTGCCCCCCTCGTGTCGGTGCGTCCGCTCTCCGTGCTTCTGGATCACCGCCCGGCGGGGAACGGGACGGGACGAACGACGCCCATCCGCAACTTCGCCGCTCGGGACCGGCGTCCGCCGTGGCCGTCGGTCACGGCGCCCGCTCAGCGCCGGCGGCAGACCCACAGCCAGGCCGACGTGCCCGCCACGACGGCGAGTGCCACCAGGTTGGCCACCAGTGCCGGGGTGTCGCCGGCCGGGGCGACGGTGGTCTCCGACCAGACGAGCGAGGCGACGGTCGGCGCGACGACGGCGAGCAGTACGCCGACGATCTTCCGGACCGTGGTCCAGTGCACCGAGGTGCACAGCAGCACTCCGCCGGCGATGCGGATCAGGCCGCTGCACAGCGCCAGGCCGGGCACGTCGGGGAGGACCGTCGTGACGAGGTACGGAAGGGTGAGCATCAGCAGCGGCACCAGGGGGTGCACCTTGGCGCGCCGCGCGGGCGCGTCCGCGCCGCCGGGGGACGGGAAGGCCGCCCCGCCGGTCCCCGCCTCGGCCAGCGCCGTCGCCGCGATCGTGCGGGGGTCCCCGAGCCCGGCGAGGATCTCGCCGAGCGCCGCGTCCGGACGTTCGGCACGCGTCACCTCGATGTGCTCGGCGAGGTCGGCGAGGAGTTCCTGGCGACGGTCGGCGGGGAGTGCGGAGGCCTCGCGCTCCACGGCGGCGAGGTAGTCGCGAGCGGCGTCGGTCGGGGTCTTCATGCACGGTCTCCGGCGGAAGGGTGAGGGGTGGTCAGGAAGGTGTCGACGGCTTCACGGAACCCGGGCCAGACCTGGGTGAAGTCGTCCAGCGCGGCCCGGCCGTCGGCGGTGAGCGCGTAGTAGCGACGGGGCGGCCCGGAGGAGGACTCCTGCCAGGTGGTGGTGACCAGGTCCTCGCGGCGGAGCCGGGAGAGCAGCGGGTAGACCGTGCCCTGACTGGTGGCCAGGGCCTCGGACTCCTCCAGGGCGTGCAGGAGTTCCACGCCGTAGCGGGGGCGGTCCCGCAGCAGGGCGAGTACGCAGTACTCCAGCACGCCCTTGCGCAGCTGAGCCGCCGCACGGGCCCGCTTGGTCGAATCACCAGGTTCCATGCATAGCAAGATACCAGGCGCCGCAAGGCGACCGGGGGGCGGGCCGGGCGGGCGCGACTCGCCGGGACGAAACGGACACGCGCCACTACGGTGGTGCCATGACGAGCTGGTTGCCCCTGGATGCCGTGCCCCGACTGTCCGGCGCCCTCGCGGTCGGAGCCGTCGTGGGGGTCGCGGTGGGGCTGGGGACCGGTGCGGTGCTGGGCGCCCTGGCCGGCATCACGGCGACGGAGCTCGTCTTCAGCCTGGCCGGGTGGCTCGTGCTGTGGTCGATGGACGCCTCCGCCACTCGCCGCAACGCCCGGCGAGAGGACTTCCGGCCGCACACGGACGAACTCGTCGTGGTGGTGGTCGCCCTGTGCGGGCTGGTCGCGATCGTGCTCCTGCTGCTGCTGGGCACGTCCGACGCCGGACGCGCCGCCGCGGCCGTCGCCCTGTGCGGCGTGTTCATGGCCTGGGCCACGGTGCACCTGATGTACGCCACCCGCTACGCCTACGTCTACTACGCGACGCACGGCGGCATCGACTTCAACTCGGACGACCCTCCGTCGTACCGGGACTTCCTGTACTTCAGCTACAACCTCGGCATGACCTACCAGGTGTCCGACACCGACGTCTCGAGCACGGAGATCCGCACGATCGTGCTCCGCCACTGTCTGCTGTCCTACCTCTTCGGCACCAGCATCCTGGCGACCGCCATCAACCTCGTCGCCGGGCTCGTCACCGGTTGAGAGCACGCGGCCGGGCGGGCGGATCGTCCAGGAAGTCGGCGCTCGGCACGTGGAAGAGGCAGCCGGTGACGGCGGTGGAGAAGTCGAGGATGCGGTCGTGCACACCGGGCCGGTCGCCGAGGAACATGTGACGCAGCATCTGCTCGACGACGTCGGGCGTACGGGCGTACCCGATGAAGTAGGTGCCGAACTCCTGCTGTCCGACGCGGCCGAAGGGCATGTTGTCCCGGACGATCTTCCGCTCGTGGCCGTTCTCGTCGGTGATGGTGTTGAGCGCGAGGTGCGAGTCCACGGCCTTGGCGTCGTCGGGGAATTCGATGTTGTCGGCCTTGCTGCGGCCCATGGCCCGTTCCTGGGCCTCTGTGCCCAGGGCGTTCCATGCGGTGAGGTCGTGCAGGTACTTCTGTACGACGACGTAGCTGCCGCCGGCGAAGGCGGGGTCCTCGTCGCCCACGAACACCGCGCGTGCCGCCTTCTCGCCCTCCGGGTTGGCCGTGCCGTCGACGAAGCCGAGCAGGTCGCGCTCGTCGAAGGACTTGAAGCCGTGCACCTCGTCCACGACGTCGGCGGCGCCGCGCAGCCGCTCGGCGATCAGCTGCGCCAGTTCGAAGCACAGGTCCATGCGGTCGGCGCGGATGTGGAAGAGGAGGTCGCCGGGGGTGGCCGGTGCGTGGTGGCGGGGGCCGGTCAGGGGTACGAAGGGGTGCAGGTCGCGGGGTCTCGGCCCGCTGAAGAGGCGGTCCCAGGCCTCGGAGCCGATGCCGGCCACGCAGGTCAGCCCGGCGTCCGGGACCCGGAAGCCGACCGAACGCTTAAGCCCTCCCACGTCCTGGAGCAGACCACGGACCCGGTCCTCGCCCCCGGCCGTGAGCGTGCACACGAGGAACACCGCTGCTTTGGCCGGCGGAGCGAGTACGGATTGCGACTCGGCCACTGCTTCTCCTTCCTGCCTCGGACCCGTCTCGGACCTGTCTCGGACGGACCGCCGACCACCGGCGGCCGCTGTCACGCGGCCGTGATGGTCACCTTGACGTGCTTCATGATCGGTTGATCGCTCTGTGTGCTGTAGTCGCTGATCGCACAGAGCACGTTCATCTCGGGCATGTAGCCGGCGGCGCAACCACGGGGGATGTCGTAGGGGATCGCGAGGAAGCCGTCGAGGGAGCGGGTGCTGCCGTCCCGGGCCGTGCTGACGATGGTGACGGGGTCGAACTCGGCGAGACCGCGCTCGCGCATGTCGTCCGCGTTCATGAAGACGAGGGTGCGCAGGTTCTTGACGCCGCGGTAGCGGTCGTTGTCCGAGTAGACGGTGGTGTTCCACTGGTCGTGGGAGCGCATGGTGCCCAGGGCCAGGGTGCCCGGTGCGGGGACGACGTCGGGCAGGGGGGCGCTGGAGAACTCCGCGCGGCCGGACGGCGTGTGGAAGACCAGTTCGCGGGCGGGCTGCTTGATGCGGAAGCCCAGCGGCAGCCGTACCCGGCGGTTGAAGTCCTCGAATCCGTCGAGTACTCGGGCCATGGTGTCGCGGATGCGGTCGTAGTCCTCGACGTACCACTCCCAGGGGGTGGCGCTGTCGGGCAGGGCGGCGCGGGCCAGGCCGGCGATGATCGCGGGCTCGGAGAGCAGCTGGGGGGAGGCGGGGCGCTTCATGCCGACGGACAGGTGCACCATGCTCATCGAGTCCTCGACGGAGGTGCTCTGGAGGCCCTTGCGCTGGTGGTCCTTCTCGGTGCGCCCGAGGCACGGCAGGATCAGCGCCTGGCGGCCGTGGACGAGGTGGCTGCGGTTCAGTTTGGTGCTGACCTGCACGGTGAGTTCACAGGAGCGCAGCGCCTCGTGCGTGTAGTGGGTGTCGGGGGCCGCGAGGGCGAAGTTGCCGCCCATTCCCACGAAGACCTTGACGTCGCCGCGGTGCATCGCGCGGAGGTTCCGACGGTGTCCAGTCCGTGCTCACGGGGCGGGTCGATCCCGCAGACCTCGGCGAGACGGTCGAGGAAGTGCCCGGCCGGGCGGTGGTCGATGCCGCAGGTCCGGTTGCCCTGGACGTTGCTGTGCCCGCGCACCGGGGACGGTCCGGCGCCCTCCCGGCCGAGGTTCCCGCGCAGCAGCAGGACGTTGACGATCTCGCGCACGGTGTCGACGCCGTGCTCGTGCTGGCTGATGCCCAGGCACCAGCTGAAGATGCTGCGGTCGGCGTCCCGGTACACCCGGGCCGCCTTCAGGATGTCCGCCCGGGACAGTCCGGACTGGTGCTCGATCTCGGCCCAGGACGTGGCCTCGCACACGGCGCGATAGGCGTCGATGCCCGTGGTGCAGCGGTCGATGAACTCCTGGTCGACGGCCTTGGGATCGGTCCTGGCCTGTTCCAGGACGGTCTTGGCGATGCCCCGCAGCAGGGCCATGTCGCCGCCGACGCGCGGCTGCAGGTTCAGCGTGCTGGTCGGCGTGGCGCGGAACGTCGCCATGTCCACGAACTCGTGCGGAACGATGGTCCGCGTGGCGGCCGCCTCCACCAGCGGGTTGACGTGGACGATCTGTGCGCCGCGTCGATGGGCCTCGGCGAGCGCCGTGAGCATCCGGGGCGCGTTGGAAGCGGCGTTGACGCCCAGGATGAAGAGCGCGTCGGTCGTCTCCCAGTCCTTGAGGTCCGCGGTGCCCTTGCCCGTGCCCAGGGATGCCTCCAGGGCACGGCCGCTGGCCTCGTGACACATGTTGGAACAGTCGGGCAGGTTGTTCGTTCCCAGTTCACGGGCCATCAGCTGGTACAGGAAGGTGGCTTCGTTCCCGAGCCGGCCCGAGGTGTAGAAGGAGGCCTGGTCCGGGTTCTCGAGGCCGCGCAGGGCCCGCCCGACCGTGTCGAACGCCTCCCGCCAGCTGATCGGGACGTAGTGGTCCGACTCCGCGTCGTACACCATGGGTTCCGTCAGCCGTCCCTGGTCCTCCAGCTCGAAGTCGCTCCACCCCAGCAGCTCGGTCACGGAATGCGCGGCGAAGAACTCCCGGCCGACCCGCTTGCGGGTCATCTCCCACGTGACGTGCTTGATCCCGTTCTCGCAGATGTCCAGGTGCAGGCCCTTCAGCGAGTCCGGCCACGCGCATCCAGGGCAGTCGAAACCACCGTTCTCGTGGTTCATCCGCATGATCGCCCGCGGCCCGTCCACCAGCTCGCGGTCCCGCAGCAGCACCTGTGCCACGCTCTTCGCGGCACCCCAGCCGGCGGCGGGGTGGCGGTAGGGACGAATCTCGGCCTGTCCTTCGGGGGCCGGCCCCGTACGGGGCTCGAGCCCTTGGGGCTCGCTGCCGGCGTCGTCCACCGTTCTCACCACTCCCGTCACCCGTATACGAGCCCAGCACGCCCGCCGGCGCCCCTGTGCTGCCAGCGTAGGCTCGCGGATCAGTCACCGCCCGCTGGACGCGGGACCTCCCGTGCGTTCGCGGCCGGCCCGCCGGACGCGCCCGGACGGAGGATTGCGGATGCGGCTCGGCGGACTTTTCTGCCTATATAGGGCCTGTCGGATTTCCCTCTTCCCGGGAGGCACCATGCCGTACGGTTCGATCGTCGGACCCGGAAGCACGCTGGCCGCGACAGGGCTGGCGACCGGGCAGGTCTGGATGGTGGTCATCAGCGTCGTCTCCGTGCTGGTGGGGACGGTCATGGTCAGGTCGTCCTTCCGGCGCGGCAAGGGGCCGGCGGAGCGGTGACGCGGCCGGTCGGACACGCACCCGCGCCCGTGCCGTCCGTGCCGAAGCGGTGGCCGGGGGTGGCTCCGCTGCCGCGGGCCTGGCATACCTCGTCCCCGGGGGTGACCCTACTGGGCGGGGTCGTCCTGACGGCCTTCCTCGCCTGGGGCGTCGCCCACGTCTGCAGCACGGTCGCCGCGCTCGTGGGCGGGCACCGGGGGATGGTGCTGCCGTGGCTGGTGTCGTTCCTGCTGCTGTGGTGGGTGCCGCTGTCCTGGCTGGAGAGGCCCCGCACCGTCTCCCCGGGGCAGGCTGCCGGCCTGGACCGGCTCAGGGTGACCGTGCAGATCCCCGTGTACAACGAGGACCCCGTCGCGCTGCGCGGCTGTCTGCACTCCCTGCTCGTCCAGACCCGGCCGGTGGACCGCATCCGGGTGGTCGACGACGGTTCCGTCCGGGACGACGGCTCGCCCATGACGTACGACGACGTCCGCGCCGAACTCTTCGAACGGGCGACGGCGCGCGGGCTCGAGGTCACCTGGGACCGCACCCCCAACCGGGGCAAGCGGCACGCCCAGATGCACGTCCTGGCCACCGACGACGCCGACGTCTTCGTGACCCTCGACAGCGACTCCCTCCTCGACCCCGACGCCATCGCCGAGGGGCTGAAGCCGTTCGCCGACCCGAAAGTCACCTCCGTCGCGGGCCACGTGGTCGTCCTCAACCACGACGCCAACGCGCTCACCCGGTTGATCAACCTGCTCTATCTGCCGTTCACCCGTGGGTTGCGCTCCGCCCAGTCGGTCCTGGGCCGCGTCACCATCAACTCCGGGACCCTCGCCTTCTACCGGGCGCCCATCGTGCGCGAGGCCGCGGGCGTCTACGAGCACGAGACGTTCCGGGGCCGGCCGATGCAGATGAACGACGACTCCATGCTCACCTTCTACGGGCTCCTGGCCGGCGACACCGTCCACCAGCCGTCGGCGCTGGTCTTCACCCTCGCCCCGGAACGCTGGTCGCACTACCTGCGCCAGCAGCTGCGCTGGATGCGCGGTACGACCGTGCGGCACCTGTGGTGGCTGCGCTACATGCCGCTGACCGGCGTCGTCTTCTGGAGCACGGTGGCCGAGTACGTCCACATCGCCCTCGGCCTCGTCATCCCCGTCGCGATCCTCACCGACCCCGGCCTGCGCGCCCACTGCGGCACCCTCGCCGTCGCCGGTGTCGCCATCGGCACCGCGATGAGCTACCTGATGGCCCTGCGGCTGTTCACGGTCCGCCGTACCGACATGCGGCTGCGCCAGCTCCTGCTGCTCTTCGCCCTCGCGCCGGTCGCCGCGGCCTGGCGGGCCGTCGTCCTGCGGCCCCTGTACTTCTACGCGATGGCCACCTGCCACCGCATCAACCGCTGGGGCACCCGCACCGGCGTGGAGGTCACCCGGTCCGCCCGCGAGCGAACCACCTGACGCTTCGGTGCCGGCCGCCCCGCCGGGGGTGCGGGTCCCGTCCCGCCTGACCCGGTCTCCGGGCGAGCCCGTAGGCTCGGCGTATGGCCGGGAAGCGGGTGCGGGACGAGGGGCGGGGGCCGGGGCGGCCGCGTGAGGAACGGGTCGATCGCGCGGTGCTCGACGCGGTGGTGGCCCTGGTGACGGAGAGCGGCCTGGCGGCGGTCACGATGGACGCGGTGGCCGTGCGGGCGGGGGTGAGCAAGCCGGCCATCTACCGGCGCTGGCCCACGAAACAGGATCTGCTGATCGCCGCCGCCGAGTCCCGTGTCGGCCCGCTGTCCGTGCCCGATCTGGGCGACTTCCGGGCCGAGTTGAGGGTCGTGCTCGAGAGCCGGCTCGAGGTCTACCGGGCGCCGGGGGTCGACCGTCTGATGGCCGGGGTCATCGGGGCCGCGGCGGAGGCGGACGCCGTGCGCAGCGCCTACGGCGCCTACTCCGCCCGGGTCATGAGCGAGACCCGGAACATCCTGGAGCGCGGCATCGCGCGCGGCGACGTACGCCCGGACACCGATGTGCGCACGGTGGCCACGATGGTGGCCGCGCCGCTGGTGTTCCGGCTGGTCGGTGAGATGGAGCCGCCCGACCAGCGGCTGGTGGACACGGTGGTCGAGCTCGTCTCCCGCGCCGTGGCCGTCCGGGACTGACCGAGGGCCGCCGTCCGCGGGCCTCGAAATCGATGCGGGCCAACCCCTTGCCTCCGCACAACCCAATATCGATACTCCCAGTAACGAATTCCCGGTCGTCACCGTCGTCACCGCGGAGGATCCCCATGCCCACGTCCGTCGCCACCCCCGAGCCCGTCCTCGACAAGCCCCTGCTGCACTACGGCAGGCGGGTCCTGGAACGCACGGCTCCGGGTACGTCCCCCTTCGAGTACCGCCGGATCGAGGTCTCGCCGCTCACCCCGCACATAGGCGCCGAGATCGGTGCCGTGGACCTCACCGGGCCGATCGACGAAGCCCTCGCCGCCGAACTCCGCCAGGCACTGCTGGAGTGGAAGGTGATCTTCTTCCGCGACCAGCACGGCTTCACCCCCGAGCACCACCTCGCGCTCGCCGGCCTGTGGGGCGAGCCGGAGGCGAACCCGTTCTTCCCCAGGGCCGAGACCGTCGGGGTCTCCCGGCTGGCCAAGGACGCGATGGCCGTGGGCCAGGAGAACATCTGGCACAGCGACCACTCCTTCATGGCCGCTCCCGCCCGCGGCTCGGTCCTGCGCGCCGTCGAGGTGCCCCCCGCGGGCGGCGACACGATGTGGGCGGACATGGGCGCCGCGTACGACAACCTCCCCGAGGGCACCAAGGCCCGCATCGAGGGCCTGACGGCGGTCCACGACTGGGTGCCGAGCTGGGGGGCGACCATGACCGAGGAGCAGATCGCCCGCTTCCGGCAGACCCTGCCGCCCGTCGAGCACCCGGTCGTCGTCCGCCACCCGGAGACGGGCCGCAGGCTCCTCTACGTCAACGAGCCGTTCACCACGCGCATCGTCGGCCTGTCCGACGAGGAGAACCGCGAACTGCTCGACGAGCTCGTCCTCCAGGCCCGCGTCCCCGAGTACCAGGTGCGCTTCCGCTGGCAGCCGGACTCCGTCGCGATCTGGGACAACATCGCCGTCCAGCACTACGCGATCAACGACTACTACCCGCAGCGCCGTGTCATGGAGCGCATCGCCGTCGCCGGTGTGCCCCTGTCCTGACCCGGACGCCGCCCTTCGGACGAGGGGGGCCGGCCCCGCCGCCCCCCTCACCGGTCCTCGCCGACCGCTCTCCTCCCCTCCCCCACGCCTCCCCCTCCCGGCCCGGCGCCCGTCCTCGCGCGCCCCTCGGCCCCCATCCTCCGGAGGTTTCCGTGACCGCCGCCGGCACATCCGCCGCGCCTTCGCCCGCGCGGACCGCACACCCCGATCACTCCCCCGGCGTCCGCGCCTGGACCGTGACCGGCCTGCTCGTCGTCTTCATGATGATCAACTTCGCCGACAAGGCGGTGTTCGGCCTCGCGGCGGACGAGATCCGCGCCGACCTGGGGCTGTCCGCCACCGACTTCGGGCTGGCGAACAGCGCGTTCTTCCTGCTCTTCTCCGTGGCCGCGGTCGCGGTGGGCCTGCTCGCCGACCGGGTGTCGCTGAAGTGGCTGCTGCTGGCCATGGCCCTGCTCTGGTCGGTGGCCCAGGTGCCCGCCGCCCTCGGCGGCGGACTCGCCGTCCTGATCGGCACCCGGATCGTGCTCGGCGCCGCCGAGGGCCCGGCGTTCCCGCTCGCCCAGCAGGCCGCGCTGTCGTGGTTCCCCGACCACCGGCGCAACCTCCCCGGAGCGCTGGTCACCCTCGGCGTCACCCTGGGGGTGGTCACCGCCGCCCCCGGGCTGTCCTGGGTCATCCGCCACCACGGCTGGCGGGCCGCCCTCTGGGTGGTGGCCGGCGCGGGCCTGCTGTGGGCCGTGGCCTGGTGCGTCCAGGGAGCCGACGGCCGCCACCGCGACGCCGGCGAGGCCGGGACGCGGCCCGTGGGAACGGACGGGCGCGACGCCCGGCGGATCTGGCAGGCGTACCGGCCCATTCTCGGCAGCCGCACCTGGATCGGCACCACCGTCGCCTACTTCACGAGCTACTGGGGCGTCGCCCTGATGCTCGTATGGCTGCCGTCCTACCTGAAGAACGGCCTCGGCCACTCGTCCGCCACCGCGGGCACGCTGGTGGCCCTGCCCTGGGCTCTCGGCGCCGTGCTCCTGCTCGGCCAGGCCGCGCTCACCGACCGTCTCATGAAGCGTGGCGTGCCCAGCCGCCTGGCCCGCGGCCGGGTCGGCGCGGGTCTGCTCCTCGCCGGCGCGGTCTGCCTCCTCGGCATCCCGCTCGCCGACGGCACCGGGGCGAAGACGGCCCTGCTCGTCACGGGCTTCGCGCTCGGCGGCTCCTTCGCCACCGTCGCGGTCACGACCGTCGCCGAACTCGCTCCGGCCGCCCGGCGCGGCGGTTCCCTCGGCACGATGAACGCCGTGGTGACCACCGCGGGCCTGATCGCCCCGACCGTCGTCGGCCGCATGGTCGACGCGCAGGGCGCCGCCGGCTACCAGAACGCCGTCGTCGTCTTCGCCGTCCTGCTCCTGCTCGGCGCCCTCGCCGCCTTCGCGCTGATCGACCCGGCGCGCGACACGGCACGCACCCACGCCTGACCGTCCCCCCTTCCGACACCCGTACCCCGCCCGCACCGGACCGTCGTCGTGCGGCGCGAGCCGTTCCGAGGAGCCCCGCCATGACCCCTCTCGTCCTCGACATCGAAGCACTGGACCGCGCCGTCGCCGAACTGCGCGAGGGAGCCGGCACCTGGGCGGCCGCGCCCCTCACCGAACGCGTCGCGCTCCTCGAACGGCTGCTGCCGCGGATCGCCGACGGTGCCGGGGACATGGTCGCGGCGTGCGCCCGCGCCAAGGGCTACGCGCCCGACTCCACCTGGGCGGCGGAGGACTGGGCGGGCGCACCGTGGGCGCTGGCCCAGACGGCCGGCGCGTATCTGCGGGTGCTGCGCCGCGTCGCGGCCGGCGGGGAGCCCGTCGAGGCACGGGCGGTGCGGGAGCGGGACGGCCGCGTGGTCGTCGACGTCTTCCCCGCCACCGGCTGGGACGCCCTGCTGCTCAACGGATTCACCGCCCGGGTGTGGACCCGGCCCGGCACGACCGCCGAAGGGGTGCGGGAGCGGGCGGCGGGCGGGTACCGGGGCCGGCCCGCAGCCCCGGGCGTCGCCCTGGTCCTCGGCGCCGGCAACGTCGCGGCCATCACCGCGCTCGACGTCCTGCACAAGCTGTACGTGGACGGCCAGGTCGTCCTGGCGAAGATGAACCCGGTCAACGCCTATCTCCGCCCCCATTTCGAGCGGGTCTTCGGCGAGTTCGTGCAGCGGGGCTGGGTCCGGTTCGTCGACGGCGGCGCCGCGGAGGGCGCCCATCTCGCCGCGCACGACGGCATCGACGGCATTCACGTCACCGGCAGCGAACGCACCCACGACGCCATCGTCTGGGGCACGGACGAGCGGGCCGGTGAGCGCCGTCGCGCGGACACGCCGCTGAACACCAAGCCGTTCAGCAGCGAACTGGGCGGCGTCAGCCCCTGCATCGTCACGCCCGGCCCGTGGAGCGCCGCGGACTTCCGCTTCCAGGCCGAGCACATCGTCACCAGCAAGCTGAACAACTCCGGCCACAACTGTGTCGCGAGCCAGATCCTCGTGCTCCCCCGCGACTGGGACGGCAGCGAACGGCTGCTGACGGAGATCCGGCGGATCCTGCGCGAACTGCCCGACCGCGGCGACTACTACCCCGGCGCGGACGGGCGTCTGGCCGCCGTGCGCTCGGCCCACCCGGAGGCCGAGGCCCACGGGGACGGCGACTGCCGGCTCCTGGTCCCCGACATAGCCGCCGCGGACGACCGGGACGTCATGCTCACCGACGAGGTGTTCGGCAGCGCGCTCGGGGTCGTTCGGCTTCCCGGCGACACCCCGGAGGCGTTCCTCGAAGAGGCCGTCGCCTTCGCCGACGACCGTCTTCCCGGCACCCTCGGCGCGACACTCATCGTGCACCCGAAGACGGAGAAGGCCCACCGCTCGGCGGTCGATGCGGCCGTCGCAGGCCTGCGCTACGGGACGGTCGGCGTCAACTGCTGGTCCGCGATCGGCTTCCTGCTCGGCTACACCCCCTGGGGCGCGTATCCGGGCCACACCCGCCGGTCCATCGGCAGTGGCATCGGCTTCGTCCACAACGCCTTCATGCTGGCCGACGACGACATCGAGAAGTGCGTGCTGCGCGCCCCCTTCGCACCTTTCCCCCGCGGCCTGCCGGGGGGCTCGCCGTCGCTGTCGCCGCGGCCGCCCTACTTCGTCACGAACCGCACCGGCGCCACCACCCTGGAGCGGGTCACCCGCTTCACCGCCGCGCCGGCCCTCACCAAGCTGCCCGGCATCCTCGCCTCCGCGCTGCGCGGCTGACGAGCGCCGGCCGTCGTCCCGCCCTCCTCCCAAGGACGCCCTCATGAACCTCTCCGACTTCCTCGGCCGCAGCGCCGCACAGCACGGCCCGAGCGTCGCGGTCGAGCTCGGCGGCACCTCGCTCGCCTACTCCGCGCTCGACGCCCTGGCCGGACGGACGGCCGCGCTGCTCGCCGCCCTCGGTGTCCGCCCCGGCGACCGGGTCGGCATCATGCTGCCCAACCTGACGGAGTTCCCGGTCCTCTTCTACGGCGCGCTGCGCGCCGGTGCCGTCGTCGTTCCCATGAACCCCCTCCTCAAGGCCCGGGAGATCGCCCACCATCTCAAGGACTCCGGCGCGGTGGTGCTGTTCGCCCACGTGTCCCTCACGGAGGAGGTGGCCGCGGGCCGCCGTGCCGCCGGTGCGCCGGTCACCGTGATCCCGGTCTCCGCCGGGTCGCTCACCGGGCTGCTCGCCGGACACCCCGAGCCCGTCACCACCTCGGCCGGCGCGGGGGACGACACCGCCGTCATCCTCTACACGTCCGGCACCACGGGCCTGCCCAAGGGCGCGGAGCTCACCCACACCAACCTCGCCCGGAACTCCGAGATCGCCGCTCGGTCGCTGTTCGGCCTGACCGCCGCGGACAACGTGCTGGGCTGTCTGCCGCTGTTCCACACCTTCGGCCTGGTCGTGGCCATGAACACCGCCGTCACCGTCGGCGCCCGTCTCACCCTGCTCGCCCGCTTCGAGCCGGTGCTCGCCCTGCGGACCGTCCAGGAGCGCCGGATCACCGTGTTCGCGGGCGTGCCGACGATGTACGCGGCCCTGCTCGCCGCCCGTGCGCAGGAGCCCGGCGCGTTCGACACCTCCGCCCTGCGGCTGTGCCTCTCCGGCGGCGCCTCGCTCCCGGTGGAGGTCCTGCACGGCTTCGAGAAGGCCTTCGGCTGCCCGGTCCTGGAAGGCTTCGGGATGTCCGAGACCTCCCCCGTGGCCTCCTTCAACCACCCCGACCGCCCGCGCAAGGCCGGATCGATCGGCACGCCGATCGAGGGCGTCGAGATGCGCCTGACGGACGTGGTCGACGGCGTCGGTGAGCTGTGCGTGCGCGGGCACAACGTCATGAAGGGGTACTGGGGGCGACCCGAGGCGACGGCCGAGACGGTGCGGGACGGCTGGCTGCACACCGGCGACCTCGCCCGTGTCGACGAGGACGGCTACTACTCCATCGTCGACCGCAAGAAGGACCTGGTCATCCGGGGCGGGTACAACGTCTACCCGCGGGAGATCGAGGAGGTCCTCTACGAGCACCCCGCCGTCGCCGAGGCCGCCGTGGTCGGACTGCCCGACGACGTGCTCGGCGAGGAGGTCGCCGCCGCGGTGGCCCTGCGCCCCGGCGCCGAGGCCACGCCGGAGGAACTGCGGGAGTTCGTCCGCGGCCAGGTCGCCGCGTACAAGTACCCCCGGGTCGTCTGGCTGGTCGATGCCCTGCCCAAGGGTGCCACGGGCAAGATCCTCAAGCGGGAGGTCGCGGCCACCCGGCCCGGAGCCCTGGTGTCTCACGCCGACGAATAGCGCGTCAGCAGCCCCTGCGTGGCCAGTGTGCGGTAGTCGTCGGCGCCCAGGACGCGGCGCTGGTCGGCGACCAGTCGTTCGAGGATGGCGACGGCCGCGCGGGGGTTGCCGTCGGCCCCGTGCCAGCGGGCGAGCTGGTGGCGGGCCGCGTGGGCGAGGTCGTGGTCGGGGCCCAGGACCGCCTCCACGTCGGGCAGCAGGGCGGACAGGGCCGCGACGGCCGTGGCCGGGTCGCCCGCCACCCCGCTCCACAGTCCGTACTGGAGGCGCGTGGACAGCGTGTGGTAGTCGCGGTCGCCGAGGGTCCGTTCGCAGTCCCGGAGCAGTGGGGCGTACTGGGCCAGTGCCCCGGTCGCGTCGCCGTTGAAGCCGCGCCAGTACGCGACGTTGTTCCGGGCCGCCAGCGTGTAGAAGTCGTCGGCGCCCAGCGCGTCGAGCACCTGGGGCAGCAGTTCTTCGAACAGCTCCAGGGCGCCGCGGCCGTCGCCGGACTCGCCGGTCCAGAAGGCCAGGTTGTTGTGGGCCAGCAGCGTGTCGCGGTGGCCGGTGCCCAGGGCGCGCCGGCAGTCCGCGTGGAGTCTGCGGAAGTCGTCCGCCGCCCTGCGCACCTCGCCGTCGCGGCCGCGCCAGTGGGCGGCGTTGCCACGGATCAGCAGCGTCCGTGGGTCGCGGCGGCCGAGCACCACGGCGGCGTCCGCGAGCAGTTGCTCGAACAGTTCCCTGGCGCCACCGGTGTCGCCGGACTCGCCCTGCCAGTGGGCGAGGTCGTTGCGGAGCTCCAGGGCCGCCGCGTCGTCCGGGGCGCCCGGGCGGGCGGCGCGGAGCTCGTCGAGCGCCTGCTCCAGGCGGGCGGCCGCCCGGGCGGGCTGCCCGGACACCCCGGTCCAGTAGGCCTCGGCCAGGACGTGGGCGGGGGCCGTCCCGTCCTGCGGCCGGGACTGCTGTGCCGCCAGCCGCGCGGCGCCCTCGGCGTCGCCGGCGAAGCCCGTACGGAAGATGCGGGACCCGGGGTCCGGGGCGGGGTCCGCGGGGGGCCGGTTGAAGCGGTACGGCCTGGTTTCCGGGAGCAGTGCGTGTCCGTTGTTCCTTCTCAGGAACTCGGTGGTGGAGACGATCACCGGGTGGTCCGTCCTTCCTGCGTGGGGTCGTCGGCGCGGTCGGCGCTCCACGCCTCCCACAACTGCGCGTACGTGCCCCCGCGGGCGACGAGTTCGCGGTGGGTGCCGAGTTCGGCGATCCGTCCCTTCTCCACGACCGCGATCCGGTCGGCGGCGACGGCCGCCCGGAGCTGGTGGGTGATCGTGATGAGGGTGCGGCCGGCGAGCGCCTCGGTGAGGGCGGCCTCCGTGTCCCCGGCGGAGCGGGTGTCGAGCCCGGCGGTGGCCTCGTCGAGGATGACGACGCCGGGGTCCGCGAGGAGGACCCGGGCGAGCGCCAACTGCTGTTTCTGGGCGAGGGAGAGCGCGTGGCGTCCCTCGCCCAGCAGGGTGTCCAGGCCCTCGGGGAGGTCCTCGTACCAGGTGCCGCCCACCCGGCGCAGGGCCTCGAGCAGGGTGGCGTCGTCGGCGTCGTCCCGGGCGAGGGCGAGGTTGTCGCGGAGGCTGGCGGCGAACACGTGGTGCTCCTGGGTGACCAGGACGAGGGTGCGGCGCAGGTCCTCGGGGGCGATGTCCGCGCTCGGCGCGCCGCCGACGAGGGCCGTTCCGCCCCGGGGGCGTTCGATGCCGGCGATGAGCCAGGCCACGGTGGACTTCCCGGCGCCGGAGGGGCCGACGAGGGCGAGGCGTTCGCCGGGCCGGACGTCCAGGTCGACGTCGCTGAGGACGTCCGGGCCGTCGCCGTAGCCGAAGGTGACGCCGCGCAGCTCGATGCGGCTGCCCTCGGCGTGCCCGGTCCGGGACTCCTGCCGGACCGCGCCGATGCCCTCGACGCGGGCGAGGGCCGCGGCGGCCTCCTGGAAGTCGGTGAGGGAGTACATGATCCGGTCCAGTGGGCCGGAGAGCCGGTAGGCGAGCATGGCGACGGCCACGACCGCGCCGGCGCCGGTGCCTGCGCCGAGGGCGGCGAGTCCTCCCCCGCACAGGACGGCGGAGACCGGCAGGGTGTAGGCGAGGTCGAGGGTCGGCAGGAACCAGCTCTGCATGCGCACGATGGCGCGCTGCCGGGCGTACCGCTCGGCGGCCAGGTGCCGGCCGGTCTGCACGCGCCGTTCCCGCAGCCGGTGCGCGGCGACCGTGCGCCGTCCCTGGGCCGTCGCCGTGAGGGCCTCGGTGAGGTCGCCCAGTGCCGCGCGCTCGGCGAGGAACGCGGGGCGTGCCTGACGGACGTAGACGCGTGCCGCGATCAGCAGCGGCGGCAGGACGACCGCCAGCAGCAGGGCGAGGAGCGGGTCGACGAGGAACGCCGCGGCCACCACGACCAGTACCTCGAGGACGGCCGCGACCACTTCGGGTCCGGTGGAGCGCAGCAGGCCGGCGACGGTGTCCACGTCGCCGGTGGTACGGGTCGTCAGGTCGCCGGTGCCGGCCCGCTCGACGGTGCGCATCGGCAGCCGCAGCACCCGCTCCAGCGCCTGTTCCCTGATGCGGGCGGAGGCCCGGTCGCCGAAGCGGTGGCCGAGGCGCCTGCCGAGCCGGGTGAGGGCCATCTGGAGGGCGACGCAGCCGAACACGGCCAGGCAGACGGCGTCGACACGGGAGGCGCTCCAGCCGTCCTCGACGCCGTCGACCACGCCGCCGAGCACCACCGGCAGCGCGGCGCCCGCCGCCGCCGCCAGCACCCGGAGCAGGCAGACCAGGGCGACGGTCCCCTTCTCGTGCGCGATCAGCCGGCCGATGGCACGGCGGACCTCACGCGGCTCGGCGACCGGCAGCCGCGAGGTGTCCGAAGTGCCGGGTGCGTCGGTCGGCTTGACCGCCTCGGACGTCTCCAGGGTGCTCATGGCGTCTCCTCCCTCACCCGGGCCCCGACGAGTCCGCCGGGCCGTGCCGCGTCCGCCGCGTCCGGGGCCTCGTCGCGGGCCGTGACGGAGTCCAGCAGGACCACGTGGTCGGCCTCCGTCCGCCACGGCGGCGACGTGCTGACGACGACGGTCGTCCGGCCCCGGCGTGCCCGCGCGACGCGCGCCGCGACGCGCGCCTCGGTGGTCGCGTCGAGCGCGGAGGTGGGCTCGACGGCGAGCAGGACGGGCGGGTCGGCGGCCAGCGCACGGGCGAGGGCGACCCGTTGGCGCTGGCCGCCGGAGAGGTCGCGGCCGCGGTCGGTGATCTTCCCGTCGAGGGAGGTGCCGAGCCGGGTCAGGACGTCCGTGGCGCAGGCGGTGTCGAGGGCGCGCAGGGCCGTGTCGTCGTCGGCGTTCAGGACCTCCCGCAGGGTGCCGGCGAAGAGGTAGTCCTCGTCGTCGAGGAGCATCGCGTGCGCGCGCCGCTCCCTCGGCGGGGTCTCCCGCACGGGGCGGCCTCCCCAGGTGACGCCGGCGTCCGGGGCGTCGTATCCCGCCAGGCGGCGCAGTGCGGCGGACGCCCGTGCGGTGCGCTCGGTCACGACGACGGTGAGTCCGCCCTCGGGGACGGTCAGGCCGGTGCCGGCGTCGCGCAGTTCCCCGCCGGCGGCGGGGCCGTGGCCGGCCGGGGGCGCGTCGGTGCCGCCGGACAGAGCGGTCAGGAGCCGGCTCGCGCCGACGCGTGCCTCGACCACGGCCTGCGCGTTGCCCAGCAGGGAACCGGAGTACATGATCAGCCCGGTGGCGTAGCCGAAGGCGGCGCTCAGCTCTCCCACGCTGATCGCGCCCGACACCGCGAGCCGGGCGCCGATCCACATGATCGCGGCAAGGTAGGCCAGCGGGACGGCCTGCTGGAGGGCCTGGACCCAGGAGCTGGACGACGTCATCCGGTAGCCGGCGTCGCGCAGCCGCCGGGACTGTGCGCGGTAGCGCCCGAGGAACCGCTGTTCGCCGCCGATGCCGCGCAGGACGCGCAGGCCCGCCGTGACGTCGCCGGCCTGGCGGGTGAGGTCGGCCAGTTCGTCGCGGTAGCCCTGCCGGCGCCCCTGGAGCCGTCCCAGCAGGGGGCCCGCGACGAAGGTGGTCGCCAGCACGCCGACCGCCAGGGTCACCCCGAGCCAGACGTGGATGCGCCAGACCATGACGGTGCCCAGGGCGAAGGCGATCACGTTCATGGCGCCGTGGCCGAGTGTGGAGCACATCGACGCGGTGGCCTGGCTGTCCCCGGTGAGCAGGTTGACGACGTCACCGGCCTCGGGCTGCTCCTCGTCGCCGTCGTGCTCGTCGGCGCGTTCGCCCAGCCGTTCGGTCAGGCACTCGGCCGTCCGCCGTTCCGTCTCCGCCTCGGCCAGCGCCATCTGCCGGTAACCGAGCGTGTAGCAGACGGGGTTGAGGAGGGAGACGGCGAACATGCCGAGCGACCAGGAGAGCAGGGCGCCCCGGTCGCCGGCGGTCAGGCCCTCGTCGACGATCCGGCCGAGGAACCAGGGCAGCACCATGTGCACGGCCGCGGCCGCGGCCAGGGCGAGCACGGCCACGGCCAGCCGGCCGGTCACCGGCCGCAGCAGCCCGGCGATGAGCTGCCAGGGCGTCGTGGCCTCGGCCAGGGCCTCTCGGACCGTGGGGGCGGCGCGCTCGGCGGGCATGGTCGCTCTCCTCGTCGTTGCGGTCAGGCGGTGGTGCGGTGCAGCAGGTCCAGCGCCTCGGCGCGGCTGCGCGGGTCGGTCTGGAAGACGCCGCGCAGTGCCGAGGTGACCGTACGCGCCCCCGCCTTGCGGATGCCGCGCATCGTCATGCAGGTGTGCTCGCACTCGATGACGACGATGACTCCGGCGGCGTCCAGGGCGGTGTGCAGGCAGTCGGCGATCTGGGTGGTCAGCCGCTCCTGGACCTGGGGCCTGCGGGCGTAGATCTCCACCAGCCGGGCGAGCTTGGACAGTCCGACCACGCGTCCGCTGGGCCCGGGCAGATAGCCGACGTGGGCGCGTCCGACGAAGGGCAGCAGATGGTGCTCGCAGAAGGACTGCACCTCGATGTCGCAGACCATGACGAGTTCCCGGTGGCCCTCCTCGAAGGTGGTCTCCAGGACGTCGGCGGGTTCCACGCGCAGTCCGGCGAACAGCTCGGCGTAGGCCAGGGCGACGCGTCGCGGCGTCTCCTGGAGGCCCTGGCGGTCGGGGTCCTCGCCGAGCGCCTCGAGGATGTCGCGCACGGCCTTCTCGATCCGGCTCACGTCGACGGCGCCCCGGGTGCGTACGTCGGTGTCCCGGCTGCTGACCAGTCGTGCGGCCGGCAGGTCCGTGATCTCAGTCAAGTCGGGCTCCTGCGTGGGTCGGAGGGTGCGGGGCCACCTCGGCCGCGAAGGCGGTCAGGTGGGCCGCGGTGGCGCGCGGGCTGTCGATGTGCGGGGAGTGGCCCGCGTCGGGCAGCGTGACGGCCCGGCCCTTCGGCGCCATGCCGGCGAGGATTCGGGCGTGTTCGGCGGCGAGCAGCGCGGAGGCTCGGCCGCGTACGACCAGGACGGGTACGCGCGCGGAGACCAGGGCCTCGCGCACCCGCTCGGTGCGCCGGACGTCGGTCGCGGCCGTCGGGGGGACGGGGTCGTCCTCGGCCTGCCGGGGCTGCCCGCGCAGCGCGGCGTCGATGGTGCGCAGGGTCGTCGCGGCGGCCAGCGGGTACTGCCTGCGCAGGCTGCCCGCTCCGGCCGCGAGGACGGCCTCGCTCAGGACGGGCGGGCGCGGCGGTGCCGCGCCGAAGTGCGCGGCGACGGGTTCGACCAGGACCAGCCCGGCCACCCCGGGCAGGGCCGCCGCGAGGAGCGCGGCGAGCGGGGTGCCCGCCGAGTGCCCGACGACGATCGCGGCGTCGGCGGCCACCGGCTCCGCCAGCAGGGCCGCGGCCATCTCCTCGGTCCTGGCCAGGGAGCCGCGGGGCGCGTCACAGCGCGCCGCGGCGGTCGCGAGGTCGGCGGCGTGCAGGCCGACGCCCGAGCCGGTCAGCCAGCGGGCGAGCGGTGTCCAGTGGGCGCCGGACTGCCGCCAGCCCGGGAGCACCAGCCAGGGTCTGCCGCCCGGCCGGGGCAGGACCGGAGTGACCAGGGAGCCCGGTGCGTCACCACCGGGCTCCCGCGTGCGGCTCACCCGGGTCCCTGGCCGTCCGGGCCGTGGAAGACCACCGCGTTCTTGCGGGACTCGCGGGCCACGACGCGCAGCACCCGCACGCGGTCGAGGGTGCGCTCGCGCACGAGGCGGTCCACCTGGTCGTAGACCCACTCGGCGGCGCCCTCCATACCGGTGTGGTCCATGATCCGCAGATCGACGACGCCGAGCCGGCTCAGTTCCTCGAACGCCTCCCGCTGGGGGTCGTCGGCGGCGATCAGGGTGGTGTGGTCGAACTGCCGCTGGAGCAGCTCCCGGACCTGCTTGAGGTCGCCGAAGTCGACGACGAATCCGGTCTTCGGCTCCAGTTCGCCGCACCCGAACTCGATCTCGAAGCTGCGCTCGTAGCCGTGCAGGAAGGCGCACTTGCCGCTGTGCGCCCACGAACGGTGCGTGCAGGGCAGGTCGTCGAAGAGCTTGGTGACGGTGTACCGGGCCGGGGCGTGGCGGAGCGGTCCGTACTCCGCGGGCCGGTCCTCGGTCCGGGCTGCGTGGTCGCTCACGCTTCCCCCTGGCGGTCGTGGCCGGTCGTGGTGGCGTGCGAGATCTCCTTGGCCATCTGCGTGATGGTGGGGTTCTCGAACAGGGTGATGGCGCTGATCACCGTGCCGAACTCCTGGCTGAGCCGGTGGGCGAGGGAGACGCCGAGGAGGGAGTCGCCGCCCAGGGCGAAGAAGTTGGAGTCGGGGTGGAGTTCCTCGGCGCCGAGCAGTTCGGCCCAGGCGCGGGCCACCCGCGCCTCGGTCGGGTCGGTCCAGGCGGCCGTGGTGGTCCTGGCGGCCGGCGATTCGCCGGCCTCGGGCCGTACGCGGGTGACCCACTGGTCGATGCGGCTCTCGAAGTCGGCCGTGGAGACCAGGACCTGGTGGGGGCTGACGACGTTCATCAGCCGTCCGTAGATGTCCGCGCCCTCGCTGGGCCGGATGGCGATCTCGGCGACCACGCCGAAGTCCGGGGAGGCGAAGGAGGGGGAGACGACCGACTCGTGCGGGGCGTCGTCGTCGCGCTCGCGGAAGATCCAGCCGTCCCAGTTGACGGTCATCCACGGGACGGAGTCGTCGCGGTGCCGTTCGGCGAACGCGTCCATGTAGGCGTTGCCCGCGGTGTAGGCGTAGAAGCCGAGACCGCCCAGGTGGGAGGAGAGCGAGGACTGCATGAGGACGAAGTCCAGCCGGCGTCCGCGCAGGAACTCGGCGAGCATCAGGGTGCCCTGCACCTTGGGGCGCAGCCTTCGTTCGCAGTCCTCCAGGCCGGTCTCCGCGAGGCTGCGGAAGGCCCGCCGGGTCTCGAAGACGCCCGCCGCGTGGACGACGCCGTCGAGCCCGCCGAAGCGCCGGTCGATCTGCTCGAAGAGCGCGGCCGTCTGCTCGCGGTCCGCCGCGTCGCAGCGGACGGCCAGCACCTCGCCGCCCAGCGCCTCCAGTTTGCGGATGCGTTCCGCGCGTTCGGCCAGCGCCGGGTCGTCGTCCGGCAGCGGGGTGCCGGGGTCCGTGGGCGGCACCGCGTCCAGACCGGTGAGGACGAGCCGGGCGCGGCAGGTGCGGACCAGGTACTCGGCCAGCGTCATGCCGATGCCGCCGAGTCCGCCGGTGATGAGGTAGACGCCGCGCTCCCGCAGCCGCAGGGGCAGCTTGCCGTCCTCGACCTCGGGCAGCGTGTCGCGTTCGTAGGCGCGGGCCCAGCGGCCGGCGGGCGTGAGCGCGAGGGCGTGGTCCGCGGTCGGGGTCCGCAGCTCGGCGAGGACCTCCGCGGCGGCGGTGCCGTCGGGCAGGGCGCTGATGTCGATGGAGCGGGCGGTGACGAACGGGAAGTCCTGCGGGACGACCAGCGCGGGCCCGGCGAGCAGGGCCCGCTCCGGGGAGGACGCGCCGCTCGTCGGATCCAGCGGGTGGACGCCGTCGGCGACGATGTCGAGGCGTACCCCGGCGGCGCCCTGGTGGGCGGTGAGGGCCTGGAAGCCGAACAGCAGGGTGTAGAAGCCGTGCGCCAGTTCGTCGTCGAGGGCGGTGAGCCGTCCGTCGAGGTCGCCGGAGTCGGTGAGGGGCCGCGCGCACCACAGGTGCACGACGCGCTGCACGGGCCGGGTGTCCAGGTCCAGTGCGGCGACGGCGGCCTTGACGGACTGTTCGTCGCCGGGGACGACGTCGTCGTGGGGGCGCAGGCAGACGCATTCGACGCCGAGCGCGCCGAGTTCGCGGACGATCTCGTCGCTGAGCCGGTCCTTGCCGGCGAAGACGAGCCAGCGCTGGCCGGAGACGTCCTCGGGCCGGGGCGGGCGCAGCCGCAGCCGCCAGCTCGGGTGGTACATCCAGCGGTCGACGGAGGGCTCCCGCACGACCAGGCGCCTGCCCTTGCGGACGGCGGCCGGCTCGTCGCGCTCGGGCCGCTGCTTGAGGCGCGGGCGCAGGTCCCAGGCCCGCGGCGGAAGGGCGACGACCGTCCCCTTCTCGCCGGGGCGGCTCAGGTCGAGGTCGAGGCCCGCCGTCCACAGGCCGCCGAGCGCGCGGAGGTAGGTGGCGCGGGCGTCGGCGGACGTCCGGCAGGGCAGGACGGTGGCGGCGTCGGCCGCGGTGGAGCGCACCGCGCGGCCGAAGAAGCCGTCGGGGCTGAGGTCGACCAGCGCCGGACGCGCCTGTTCGCCGAGGCCGCGCACGGCGGCGGCGACGGGGCTCAGGTCCGCGGTGCGCACCAGGTGCCGCTCCCAGTAGGCCGTGAGGTCCGCGGTGTCGGCTCCCCGGAGGGTGGGGATCCACCGGTCCGTCGCCTCGGGCGCCGCGGTGCGGGCGGCGGGGCCGAACGCCGTGGCGGCCGCCGCGAGCAGCGCCGAGTGGTACGGGAGGTCCGCTCCGGCGTCGCGGTGGAACAGGCCGGCGGTGGTGAGGCGTTCGCCTGCGTCGTCGGCGTCCGCGTCGGCGAGCGCGAGCACCGTGCGGTTCTCGGCGAGCACGGCCGCGGGCACGAGGCCGGGCAGGACGCGGGCGATCTCTTCCGGGCCGCCCTGGACGACCAGCATCCGGCCGGCCGGGGCCTCCCGGTCCAGGGCGTCGCCGCGGTCCACGAGGGCGGTCAGCGCGCGGTCGGCGTCGAGGGCTCCGGCGGCGACGGCCGCGGCGTACTCGCCGAGGGAGTATCCGGCGTACCGGCCCTCCGGCAGCCCTCGGTCGCGCAGTTGCCCGATCAGCGCCAGGACGACCGCGGTGTGCCAGGCGTGCCGCTGTCCCCGGGTGAGCCGCCGCTGGTCCTCGAGCGCCGCCTCGACGGGAGGGGTTCCAGGGCGCAGCTCGCCCAGGCGGGTCCAGTGGCCGCGCAGCACGCGGGTGAACACGGGTTCCCACTCCCACAGCGCGCGGGCGAGCGGGGTGAGGTCGGTGCCCTGGCCGGGGACGAGGACGACCGGGGCGACCGCGGACGCGGCCCAGCCCTCGACGGCGAAGGCCGAGTCGCCCTCCAGCCCGGAGACGGCGTCCTCGCGTTCGCGGGCGACCACGGCGAGGCGGTAGGCCTTGGTCTCGCGGCCCTCCCGCAGCGTCCTGGCCACGGCGTCCAGCGGGAGTCGCTCGTCGTCGCGCAGGTGGTCCGCGAGCCGTACGGAGGTGGCGAGGCAGGAGTCGGGGGTGGCTGCGGACACCTGGAGGACCAGGTGCTCCGTCTCGTCGGCGCCTTCGGCGTCCCGCCCGGCGACCGCGGTGCCGGCGGGCTGCGCACCGACGACGGCGTGGACGTTGGTGCCGCCGAAGCCGAACGAACTCACCCCGATGACGGCCGAGTCGGGGTCGGTCATCGCGGCCCCCTCGGAGGGGACGAGGAAGCCGGCCTCCTTCGACGAGGCGGAGGCGTTCACGAGGTTGGCGACCGGCGGCAGGACCCGGTGGCGCAGCATCTCGCACGCCTTGATCAGCCCCACGACGCCCGCGCCCACCCGCAGGTGGCCCAGGTTGGCCTTGACGGAGCCGAGGGTGATGCCGGAGCCCTCGCCGTAGACGGACCGCATGGCGTCCAGTTCGCTGCGGTCTCCGAGCCGGGTGCCGGTGCCGTGGCACTCGACGTACGTGACCTCGCCCGGCTCCACCCCGCCGGCGGCCAGCGCCTGGCGGATGACGTCGCTCTGGCGCGAGGACTTGGGGGCGGTGAACGAGGCCTTGGCCCCGCCGTCGTTGTTGGCGGCGGAACCGAGGAGCACGGCGCGCACGGGCCACCCCTCGCGCTCGGCCACCTCGCGGTCGGCGAGCAGGACCAGGCCGCCGCCGGAGCCGAAGACGGTGCCGGTCGCGTCCTGGTCGAAGGGGCGGCAGACGCCGTCGGCGGCGAGGATGCCGCCTTCCTGGTGGAGGTAGCTCATCGGCTGCGGGTGCTCGACGTCCATGCCGCCCGCGAGGGCGAGGTCGCATTCGCCGCCGCGGATGGCCTGGGCCGCGGAGTGGACGGCCAGCAGCGAGGAGGAGCAGGCGGAGCCGATGGATACGGCCGGGCCCGTGAGCCCCAGCTTGTAGGCGACGCGGGTCGCCGCGTAGTGGGGGTCGCCGCCCATCAGGGCCGCCATGCCCTCGGTGCCGCTCAGCGCGGGGTCCCAGGTCTCCAGGAGATAGGAGCTGAGCCCGGTGGCGGCCCAGACCCCGATGTCGTAGTCGAGGGTGGACGGGCGCACCCCGGCGGCCTCGAGGGCCTCGACCGCGCACAGCAGGAGCAGACGCTGCTGGGGGTCGATCTCCGTGGCCTCCTTCGGCGCGTAGCCGAAGAAGTCCTCGTCGAACTGCTCGGATCCGGTCAGCAGGCCGTACGCGTGCACCCGGCCGCCGGCGGTGGCTCCGACGTTGGTCGCGGCACGGGTCACCACGTCCTTGCCCGTGGCGACCAGGTTCCACAGGGCGTCCACCTCCGAGGCTCCGGGCACTCTGCAGGCGTAGCCGAGGACCACGACGTCGCGGTCGTTCACTGCATCACTCCTTCTGAGGGGACGGAGACGGCGGAGGTGCGGCCCGACAGCCTGGCCTCGCGCCGCCGGTCGGCGGCGGCGCTCCGCGAGTTCTTCCGGGCGGTGTCCGCAGGGGGCGGTGCGGTCTCGCCCTCCCGGCCCGAGAGGGCCGCGATCTGGAGGGCGATACGGGGATGGTCGAAGACGAACGTCGGCGACACCGGGCGTCCGAGTGCCGTGCTGAGGCGGCTCGCGGCGGCGACCACGCCGAGCGAGTCGACGCCCGTCTCGAAGAGGTTGGCGTCGGCGGAGAAGCCGGCTCCGAGCAGTTCCGCCCAGATCCGGGCCACGGTGCCGGCGACTCCGGACTCGTGGACCGGTGCCGGTGCGGTCCGGGAGAGCGCCGCTAGGTCGGTCTTGCCGTGCGCGGTGCGGGGGATGTCCTCGCACACGACGACGCGGACGGTGACGGGGCCGGGCAGCAGCCGGAGGACGCGTTCGCGGGCCCGTGCGGCGGTGTCGCGGTGCGTGGCGCCCACGGGGGTGACGGCCACCAGGAGCCGCCCGCCCGAGGCGCCGTCGACGGTGTACTCCTCGACCGCCGCGACGGCCTCGCCGGCGAGGCCGTCGTCGACGAGCGTCCGCTCGAGCTCGTCGAGGGCCGTCCAGCTCCCGCCCAGCTTCACCCTGCGCTCCGCGCGCCCGGTGACCACGAGTCCGCCGTCGCCGCTCCAGCGTCCCCGGTCGCCGGTGCGGAACACGCGCCGCGGGCCGTCGGCGCCGAACTTCGCCGCGTGTGCGGCGGCGTCGAGGTATCCGGCGGCGACCGAGGGTCCCCGTACCTCGATCTCCCCCTCGGTACGGGTGTCGCCGGGCGGCACGGGCAGCCCGTCGGGGCCGCGCAGCAGGACCTCGGTGCCCGGCAGCGGCCGGCCGACGTTCCCCGCGAGGACGGCGTCGAGCCGGTCGGCGGTGACGAGGTCGGCGGTGACCTGACCGGAGGTCTCGGTGGCGGCGTACGTGTTGACGACGACCACGGGCGCGTCCGCCGGCCGGGACAGCACGTCGCGCAGCGGCGCCCGGTGCACGGGCTCACCGCTGAGCAGCAGATGGGAGGGGAGCGGCGCGTCCCCGGCGCTCAGGAGCACCGAGAGTTCCGAGGGGGTCAGGCACACCACGTGCGGGCCCGGACCGGCGGACAGTGTCCGGCGCAGGGCGGCGAAGGTCAGGGGCTCCTCGCGCTCGACGAGGGTCAGGGTCCCGCCGAAGGTCAGGCTGCCGAGGATCTCGCAGATGCTGTACCCGAAGGTCAGCGGGTGCAGCTGGGTCCAGACCGCCGCGGGCGGGATCCGGTCCTGGAGGAGGGTGTACAGACCGCCGAAGACGGCGCGCAGCCCCTCCCTGGCGACGACGGTGCGCTTGACCGGTCCGGTGCTGCCGGAGGTCGGCAGGACGTAGGCGGCGTCCGGGGGCGAGGGCAGGTGGTCCGGCCACGCGGTGGGGTCCGCCACGATGTCCCGCACCACCGGCTCGCCGTCGGCGCCGGTCAGCACGGGGGTGAACGCGGCGCCGGCCGCCAGGACGGACAGCAGGGACACCACCGTGTCGGCCGACCGTGCCGTGGACGGCAGCGGGACGAGGGAGCCGGTGCCGACGCCCCGGCGGCGCAGGGCGGCGGCCTCGTCGGTCACCCGCCGGTGCAGCTCCGCGTAGGTGAGGCTCCGGGCGCCGTCGGCCAGGGCGGGGGTGTCCGCGGCGGCGGGGCGGCCGGTCCGCGCTCCCAGGCAGTGCTCGAGTATGTCGACGGACATGCTGAACCCCCGTTCCCGCCCCCGCGCACGCCCGGAGCGTGCCCGCCCCACGCCGACGAGGGGATCACCAAGTCGTTCCGCTGGCTACCCCAACTCCCGTGACTCACAGGAGTTTTTTCAAGTCACTCGGTCAACTCGCGTGCACAGTACTATAGTTCGAGGAGTAAGGGATCTTGACGGTTTCCTTCTTCTCTCGAGGAGGTGTCCCATGGCTGCTGTGAACTCCGCCATCTGAGCACCGCGGCGCCTGTGAAGGCGCCCCCGTAGCACCATTCGTGTGAGCGCGGCGCCCCTCGGGAAACCGCGCTCACACGCCCTTTTCCGGCCACTCGTCCACCGGTACGGCCGCCGCCCCGGGCCGGCCTCCCGACCAAGGCGGTGTTCCCCCCTGAAACCCCTCAGCTTCGGCCAGCTGTCCGTTCTGCGCAGCATCGAGCACATCCCGCGCCCTCTGTGGTCGGTCGCGAACATCGCCTACTGGCTGCCGCTGAAGCCGTCGGTCACGGTGGAGGAGGCGCGCGCGGCGCTCGAACTCCTCGCGGAACGGCACGAGTCGCTGCGGACGGTGTACGCGCTGCCGAAGGACGCCGCTCCCCGTCAGCGCGTCGAGGACCGCGCGCACGGCGTGATCGAGCAGGCGGAGATCGAGGACACCCGGGAGGCGCGGGACGCCCTGGTCGAGTCGTCACGGGAACGCACCTTCACCCTGGAGGACGACTTCGGCTGGCGGGCGACCATCGCCACGGCGGACGGCCGCCCCCGCGGCATCGCGATGTGCCTGCACCACATCGCGGCCGACGACTGGGCTCAGGGCGTTCTCGAGGACGGTCTGGCGGGACTGCTCGCGGAGCCCCGCCCCGCGCCGCCGAGCGGGACCGGGGACACCGTCGACAGCCCCACGGCACTCGCCCTGGAACAGCGCTCGACGGCCTGGCGCACGCGGCGGCAGCAGGCACGCCGCTTCCACGGCGACGTGCTGCGCAGCGGACTCCTCTCCCCTCTCCCCCTCAGCGCCGAGGACGGCCTGCGGGAACCGCCGCCGCGCTACGACGGCGAGCTGCCCCTGGACCATCTCGGCGGCGCGGTGGCCGCGCGGGCCCGGAGCGCCCAGGTGCTGCCCCAGGCGCTGTTCCTGGCCGCCTCCACGCTGACCGCCGCGGTCTGCTTCGGCGAACTGTCCACCGCCTGGTGGATGATGGCCTCGAACCGGTTCGACCCGCGGTGGGGCGCCCTCGTCACCTCGATGAACCAGATCGTGCCGATGCGCGCCGACCTCCCCGCCGACGCGACGGTGACGGAGCTCGCCCAGCGCCTCCAGCAGGACAGCTTCGCCGCGCTGCGCTACGGCTGCTACGACGTGGACGAGATCAACAACCTCTCCCACGAGATCATCGGCGGGCTGCCCGAGTGGCGCTACATGTTCAACTACTCGGTCAACGGCGCACTCCCGGACCGCCGTGACGAGGGCCCCCTCGACGCCGTCCCGCACGCCGAGCCCCGCACCCGGACGAGTCACCGCTCGTCGCCGGCCCTCTGCTACTTCGTCGTCGCGGACGACCCGGTCCTGACCCTGCAGTACTACACGACGCGCGCGCAGGCCGACGAGCGGCAGGTCGCCGGACTGCTGAGGACCTACGAGACGGTGCTGCGGCAGATCCTCCTGCACCCCGACCGGCCGGTGTCCCGGCTGCTGGAGGACGTCCGCTCCCAGCAGGCCGGGACCCCGGCGCCGTAGGACCGCCGAGGCCGCCGCGGGCTCCGTCTCCCCCGGCGCCGGAGGTCTGCCTCCATCAGTGGGCGCAGGGACCCCCGGCCGGCCGGCTCGAGGCCGCACTCGCCCGCCCGCCCAGGCGGCCACGCTCCGACCCGCGCCGCCTGCTGGGAGGTGTTCAGGCGCCGTCGAACGCTTCGGCGCCGCCGAGGCCGGTCAGGGCACCGACCGGGTCGAGGTCGGGAGTGCCGCGGGGCCACCAGTCGTCGCGGCCCGGTTCGGACTCGTAGGCGTACCACAGGCCCGTGCGGGCGAGCCGTATCTGGAGGTGTCCCGCGGGGTGGGTGAGGTGGTTGCGCCAGGGGCGGAAGGCGGGGAGGTCGGCGGCGAGCAGCAGGGGCCGGGCGCGGTCGAAACGGCCGGCCGGCGGGTCCCAGGGTTCCTCCAGGACATCGAGGCCGTCGAGCCCGCCCTGCCGCCAGGCGGCCACCGCGCGCGCCAGCTCCGACGTGCTGCGGCCGGCCGCGCCGGCCAGGGAGGAGTACAGCGCCCGGGTGCCGGCGGTGAGGCCGGAGCCGGGGTGGGCGGCGGCGTGCCGGACGGCGTCCTGCCACAGCGTCAGCCCGCCGACCGGGTCGCGGCCCGTGGTGAGCAGGGCGTGGGCGCGGGCGGCGGCGTCGGTGGCCAGCTGGTCCAGCGCGAAGGGGTCCGGTCCGCCCGGTGCTGCCGGGTAGGCCGGGGGCTGCTCGGGGTGCGGGGGCGCGGGCAGCGGCGGCGGGAGGGGCGGCAGCGACCGCACGGCCAGCGCCTCGGTGGCCCGGACGCCGGGCAGGGGCTCCGGGCCCTTGTCCTGGGCGGCGCGGGCCGCGCGGGCGGCGCTGAGCCGGGACAGGGCGTCGACCAGCTCGCGCTCGCCCCTGCCGCGCAGCAGGAGCAGGACGAAGGGGTCGGCGTCGAGCAGCCGCGCCGTCTGGTAGCAGAGGGCTGCGGCGTGCTTGCAGGGATGACCGGAGTCGGGGCAGCTGCACCGCGGGGCGAGGTCCCCGGGGCCGGGCAGCAGCGGGACCCCGCAGTCGGCGAGGGTGTGGGGCAGCTCCCGGTCGAGCAGGGCGGCGATGTGCCCCGGCCGCTCGGCGGCGGCGTCCAGGAACCGCTCCCAGTCCGCGTCGCCGAGCGTGCGCAGCCGCACCTGCACGCGGTACGGCCTCGGGCGGCTGCCCTGCACATAGGCGAGGACCTGTCCGGGCGTCACGGTGATGGCGTCGACGTGCCCGTGCTCGGCGTAGCCCCGGCCGCGGACCAGCCGCTTGGGGTCCAGCGCGCCCTCCTCCAGCGCGCTCACCCAGGCGTTCCCCCACCAGGTCTCGGCGAAGCCGCCGTCCGGCGCCGTCCCGGGCGGGAGCGGCGGAAGGGCCGGGAAGGTGCGCCTCAGGTCGCCGTCGCGGTCCGGGGCGGCCATGGAGCCGGGGGTGCGGGGCTGGTGGGGGGTGCGCTCCGGGGGGCGTGCGGACCGTCGGCGCGGCGGGCGCTTGTGCGAGGCGGTGGGTGGAGGCGCGGGTGCGGGGGTCTCAGCCGGGGCGGGTGCGGCGTCGGGGGCCAGGACCCGCGCGGCGTCGGCGGCCGGGGCGGCGTCGGGGGCCGGGACCCGTGCGGCGTCGGGGGCCGGGGCGTGGCCGGCCGGGGAAGCCGCCGCGTCCTCGGCAGGCTCCTCGTCCGGGGGCAGCCGGAACGCGTCCGCGATGAAGTCCCGGACGACACGGGCGCGGGCCTCGGCGGGGGAACCGCCGGTCCCGCCCGCGCGACGGGCCGGGCGGGCGGCTCGTCGCCCGCCCACCGCGCGCTTGGCCTCGGTGTCCTCCCTCGCCTGCCGACGGGCCGCCCGCAGCGCCTCCCGCACCACGTCCGCCGGACGACCGTCCTCCTTGGCGGCAGGAGCGGGGGCGGGGGCCGTGCCCGTCCCGGGGTGCGTCGCGTCGTCGGGAACGGGCGGCCGTGCGGTCCGCGCGCTGTGCAACGCCGCGCGGGCGACGTCCCCGGGGCGCGGGCCCTCGTGCTCGCGCCCCGACTCATCGTGGCTCTGCTCCTCGGGCCGCGCCGAGTACTCGTCCGGGGCCTGGGGCGGGTCCTGCCCCTGGTCCCGCTCCGGCGCCGCCACCCGGCCCGTGCCGTCCGTGCCGGCGTCCGCGCTCGCGTCGACGCCCGCGTCCGTCGCCGCGTCGGCCGGGCGGGCGGACTCGCCGCGCTCGCGGGCCGCGCGCAGGGCTCGGCGGGCCTCGTCGGCGGGGCTGGGGGTCATGACGGCCTCCGCAGGGACACCAGGTCGGACAGCTCGCGGTCCGTCAGCTCGGTCAGGGCCGACTCGCCTCCGCCGAGGACCGCGTCGGCCAGGGCCCGCTTGGACTCGAGCATCTCGGCGATGCGGTCCTCGACCGTGCCCTCGGTGATGAGCCGGTGGACCTGGACCGGCTGGGTCTGGCCGATGCGGTAGGCGCGGTCGGTGGCCTGTTCCTCGACGGCCGGGTTCCACCAGCGGTCGAAGTGCACGACGTGGCCCGCGCGGGTCAGGTTGAGGCCGGTGCCGGCGGCCTTCAGGGAGAGGACGAGGACGGGGGTCGCCCCGCTCTGGAAGCGGTCCACCATGTTCTCGCGCTCGGGCACCGGCGTGCCGCCGTGCAGGAGTTCGGCCGGGACCGCGCGGGCGGACAGGTGGGAGGTGATGAGGCGGGCCATGCCGACGTACTGGGTGAAGACGAGCACCGAGCCGTCCTCGGCGAGGACCGTGTCCAGCAGCTCCTCCAGCAGGGCGAGCTTGCCGGAGCGGGCGCTGAGCCGGTCGGCCCCGCCCGGCGGGTGCTCCTCCTTCAGGAACAGCGCCGGGTGGTCGCAGATCTGCTTCAGCGAGGTCAGCAGCTTCAGCACCAGCCCGCGCCGGGCCATGCCGCCGGCGGTCTCGATGGCGAGCATCGACTCGCGCACCACCGCCTCGTACAGCGCGGCCTGTTCGCGGGTGAGGGGCACCGGGTGGTCCGTCTCGGTCTTCGGCGGCAGTTCGGGGACGATGCCCGGGTCGGACTTCTTGCGGCGCAGCAGGAAGGGGCGGACCAGCCGGGCCAGGCGCTGCACGGCCTCCTCGTCCTCGCCGTTCTCCACGGCGCGCGCGTGCCGGGCGCGGAAGGACTTGAGGGGGCCGAGGAGGCCGGGGGTGGTCCAGTCGAGCAGGGCCCACAGCTCGGACAGGTTGTTCTCGACGGGTGTGCCGGTGAGCGCCACGCGGGCCGGGGACGAGATGGTGCGCAGGGCCTTCGCGGTCGCCGAGTACGGGTTCTTGACGTGCTGGGCCTCGTCGGCGACGACCATGCCCCAGGGCTGCTCGGCCAGGGTCGCCGCGGCCGAGCGCATCGTGCCGTACGTGGTGAGGACGAAGCCGTCCTTCAGGTCGTCCAGGGTGCGGTCGGGGCCGTGGAAGCGGCGGACGGGGACGCCGGGTGCGAAGCGGGTGATCTCCCGCTGCCAGTTGCCCAGCAGGGAGGCCGGGCAGATCACCAGGGTCGGTTCGGTGCGGGCCCGCTTCAGGTGCAGGGCGATGACGGTGACGGTCTTGCCGAGGCCCATGTCGTCGGCGAGGCAGCCGCCGAGGCCCAGCGAGGTCATGAGGTCGAGCCAGGCCAGTCCGCGCAGCTGGTAGTCGCGGAGGGTGGCGTGCAGGCCGGGCGGGGGTTCGGCGGGGCGGACGCCGGCCGTCAGCCGGTCGCGCAGGGCGGCCAGCGCGCCGGCCGGCACCACCTCCACCGTCTCGCCCTCGGCCTCGGCGGTGCCGGTGAGGGCGACGGACAGGGCGTCGACCGGGTCGAGCAGGCCGAGGTCGCGGGCGCGGGCGCGGCGGGCGAGAGCGGGGTCGACCAGCACCCACCGGTCGCGCAGCCGGACGACCGGGCGGTGGGCCTCGGCGAGGCCGTCCATCTCGGCCTCGGTGAGCGGGTCGCCGCCGAGCGCGAGCTGCCACCGGAACTGGAGGAGGTCCTCGCTCTCGAAGAAGCCCGTGCCGTCGGTCGCCGAGCCGGGCGCCGGCCGGACGACCGCGGTCGCGGTGAGGTCCTGGGCCAGGTCGCGGGGCCAGTGCACGGCGACGCCGGCGGCGGCGAGCCGGCCGGCGGCCACGCCGAGGAGGTCGATGACCTCGTCCTCGGACAGGCTCAGCACGTCGGGCACGTCCTGCTCGGTGAGGCGGTCGAGCGGCGGCCAGACCCGCGCCGCGCGCCGCACCGCGAGGGCGGCGTCGACGCGGGCACGGGGGCCGAACGCCGCGTCGGCCTCGCCCGACCACAGGTCCGCCGCGTCGGCGACGAGTGTGGGGTCGGCGAGGCTGTGCACCTGGACGACGGCCGCGCCCGCGCCCCGGGTGCCGCTGCCCGGATCGCCGTCGAACAGGTCGTACGCCGAGAGGTCCAGGCGCAGCGAGATCCGTACGCCCGCGTCCATGCCCGCGGCGACCTCGGCGGCCCAGTCGTGGGCGTCGGGCAGCCGCTGGGCGGCGCGCGCGGCGAAGGGGCGGCCCGAGGCGTGGGGCGCGGCGGGGGTGCGGGGCAGGGTGTCGGCCACGGCGTCGAGGAAGGACCGCATCAGCGCCTCGGGGGCGGGCAGCCGGACCGGGCCGGGGCCGTCCAGCGGGACCGCGTGGCCCTCGGGGGGCAGGGCGGCTGCCACCGCGCGCAGGTGGGCGATGTCGTCGGGGTCCAGCGGGCCTGCCCGCCAGGCGTCGTGTCCGGTCGCCGTCAGGCCGGGCAGCAGGCGTCCGCGCGCGGTGAGCCGCAGGGCGTGCAGGGCGGCGGCGCCCCAGCAGGCGGTGGCGGGGTGGGCGGCCGGGTCGTGCCGGGCGCGCACCAGCAGAGGCAGGGCCTCGGCGATCGGCAGCGACAGCGCGGGCGTGGTGCCGCGGCGCGCCGCGCTGCCGTGCCGGCGTACGACGGTGAGCTCCGTGGGCTCGGGCACGGCCTCGGCGGCATCGGAGACCGAGGGCTGCGGGGCGGTGACGGGACCGCCGTCGGGGTCCCAGAAGGCGATGCGTCCGTCGCGTGGGAGGGGCGCGGGCAGGAAGACGGCGGCGAGCCGGGCGGGCACGGAAGGGGCGGGCCGCTCCGGCTCCCCCCGGTCGTGGGCGCGCGGGGCCGTGGCAACCGCACCGGTCGTGTCGCTCATACGTTCTGCCACCTCCCGCCCTCGTCCCGGATCACTTGTCTTCGACTCTACGGGCGGGGTCTGACAATCGGCCCCGGCGGCCCGGGGAACGGGATCCGCGGCCCAGGACTCAGGACTCGGGCTCAGGACCCTCGGTTCGTGGCTCCGGGGATCGGCTCCGGGGATCGGAACGCGGACCCGGTCAGGGGACGGTCCGCGAGACCACGTACACCATGGGCCGCTCCGGGTCGGACATGTTCACGAGGACGTCGTGGGTGGGCGCCGGGTTCGCCTGCTCGTGGACGAGTCCCCACCAGGCGCCGGGCCGGTCGAAGTTCCAGCCGGTGATGTGCTGGTCGCGGTCGCCGATGGCCCGTCTGTCGCGCTCCAGGTCGTCCCTGGTGACGCCCAGGCCCGACAGGAAGGCGTCCAGTCCGGCGGGGGTGGTCTGGAACTGGACGTAGAGCCGGCTGGTCTTCCAGTTGTTCGTCTCGTAGTAGGCGACCTCCGCGGAGGGGACCGGGACGGGGACCTCGTAGAGGCGGCGCTGGAGCTTGGACGGCCAGCCCTCGGTCAGGCCGGTCGCCGAGTACTTGGCCTCCTTGACCTTGCCGCTGTCGCGGCTCTGGTTGGCGGAGATCACCAGGTAGCCGGCCGGGACGCCGATGAGCAGGACGATGGTGAGCAGGGTGAGCGCCCGCCGGCGGATCATGTGCCGGCGGTCCTCGGCCGGGCGCTCCGGCGCCTGAGGCGGGCCCACCGGATCGGGGCGTGTGATCGTCACGACGACTCCTCGGGCGCGCGCCGGGCCTGCGCGTACCGCTCGTACCGCTCGTACCGCTCCACGCGGCGCCGCTTGGCGCGCCGGAACCGGCGGGCGACCAGGCGGGCCAGGTCGGCGGCGCCCACCATGCCGGCCTCGGGGCCGAGCTGGGCGCGGACGATGCGGGCCTCGGGGCGGTAGCCGCGGCCGGTGAGCTGACGCTTGAACGCGTCGCGCGCGGGGCCGATCAGCAGGTCGTCGGCCGCGCTGACGCCGCCGCCGATCACGAAGCAGGACGGGTCGAGGGCGGCGGCGAGATTGGCGATGCCGACGCCGAGCCACTGCCCGATGTCCTGGAGCAGCTCGACGCACATGGCGTCACCCTCGCGGGCCAGCTCGGTGATCATCGGGCCGGTGATGTCGCCGATGCTGCCCTTGACGTGCTCGATGATCCCGTAGGCCACCGGCGAGTCGGCGGCCGCCAGCTCACGCGCCTCCCTGACCAGGGCGTTCCCGGAGCTGTACTGCTCCCAGCAGCCGCGGTTGCCGCACGGACAGCGGTGGCCGCCGGGCACGACCTGCATATGGCCGAACTCGCCGGCGACGCCGTACTTGCCCCGCTTGACCTGGCCGTCCTCCAGGATCGCGCCGCCGATGCCGGTGCCGAGCGTGATCATGACGAGGTGGTCCTCGCCGCGTCCGGCGCCGAAGCGCCACTCGGCCCAGGCGGCGGTGTTGGCGTCGTTGTCCACCAGGACGGGCACCGCGAGGCGGCCGGCGATGCGGTCGCGCAGCGGTTCGTTGCGCCAGGACAGGTGGGGGGCGAACAGCACCCGGTTGCGGTCGGCGTCGACCCAGCCGGCCGCGCCGATGCCCACCGCGTGCACGTCGTGCCGGTCGGAGAGGTCCAGGACCAGCTCGACGATGGTGTCCTCGACGACCTTGGGGCTCTTGGACTTGTCCGGGGTCTCCGTGCGGAGCTTCTCCAGGATGTTGCCGTCCGCGTCGACGACGCCCGCCATGACTTTCGTGCCGCCGATGTCGATGCCGACCGTGGGCACGCGGGGTGCCGTCAGGTGCGAGCGGCGCTCTCTCGTGCCCACGGTGCGCAGGACCGGGGCGCGGCGGGAGCCGATGGGGGCGGTGAGGTCGCGGTAGGTGCTCATCGGGTGCGATTGTGCCGCACGGCTCCGCCGGGTGCCGAATGGCACAGGGGGTGGTGTGATCGGTTCGTTGTCGGGTGCGGGTGCGTCGTGTTACTCGCGCGGTTCCCCGCGCCCCTGGGCACGCTGCAGTTCGTGGCGCAGATCGTCCAGCTCCGTCCCGCCCGCCATCTGCCTCGTCAGCTCGTCCAGGGTGATGCCCTCCCGCTCGTGGTTGCCGACCATCGTGCCGCGCTTCAGGAGCACGAAACGGTCGCCCACCAGGTACGCGTGGTGGGGGTTGTGGGTGATGAGGACGACACCCAGGCCCTGGTCGCGGGCCGCCGCCACGTACTTCAGGACCACGCCCGACTGCTTCACGCCGAGGGCCGCCGTCGGCTCGTCGAGGACCAGGACCTTCGCGCCGAAGTGCACCGCGCGGGCGATGGCCACGCACTGGCGTTCGCCGCCCGACAGGGTTCCGATGGGCTGGTCGACGTCGCGCAGGTCGATGCCCATGCGCAGGAGTTCCGCGTGGGTGGTGCGGCGCATGTGGTCGATGTCCATGCGCTTGAAGGGGCCGGCGCCCTTGTGCGGCTCGGAGCCCAGGAAGAAGTTCCGCCAGACCGGCATGAGCGGGACGACGGCCAGGTCCTGGTAGACGGTGGCGATGCCCCGGTCCAGGGCCTCGCGCGGGGAGGAGAGGCGGGTCTCCTCGCCGTCGAGGGCGAGGGTGCCGCCGTCGTGCTGGTGGAGACCCGCGATGATCTTGATGAGGGTGGACTTGCCGGCGCCGTTGTCGCCGAGCACGCAGGTGATCTCACCGGCGTGCACCGCCAGCGACACGCCCTCCAGGGCACGGACGTTGCCGTAGTGCTTGCTGACGTCGGACAGCTCGACGAGTGGCGTCCGGTTCTCGGTCTGCGTCACTTGGTGGCCTCCGCGCGCTTGCGGACCCAGGCGTTGAGCAGGGTCGCGAGGAGCAGCATCGCTCCGAGGAAGAACTTGAACCAGTCGGGGTTCCACTCGGCGAAGACGATGCCCTTGCTGGTCATGCCGAAGATGAGGGCTCCGACCGCCGAGCCGACGGCGCTGCCGTAGCCGCCGGTGATGAGGCAGCCGCCGATGACGGCCGCGATGATGTAGATCAGCTCGTTGCCGACGCCCTCGCCGGACTGGACGACGTCGTACGAGAAGAGCAGGTGCTGGCCGGAGATCCAGGCGCCGAACGCCACGCCCGTGTAGAGGCCGATGCGGGTCCGGGTGACCGGGACGCCGACCGCGCGGGCGGCGTCCTTGTTGCCGCCGACGGCGAAGATCCAGTTGCCGGCGCGGGTGCGCAGCAGGATCCAGCTGGCGACGGCGACCAGCGCGAGCCACCACAGGATGGTGATCTTGAAGCCGACGCCGCCGACGGTGATCGTCGACGCGAAGACGTCGCGGGCGGAGGGGAAGCCCTCCATGTCGTCGATCGACTTGGTGGACACGGTGCCGTCGATCAGCTTGGTGAAGCCCAGGTTCATGCCGGTCAGCATCAGGAAGGTGCCCAGCGTGATGATGAAGCTGGGCAGCTTGGTGCGGGTGAGCATGAAGCCGTTGAAGGCGCCGATCGCCAGGGTGACCAGCAGGGAGACGCCGACGCCGACCCAGACGTTGGCGGTCATCTGGTAGCTGAACATCGACGACACCAGGGCCGACGAGGTGACCATGACGCCCGCGGACAGGTCGAACTCGCCGCCGATCATCAGCAGCGACACGGGCACCGCCATGATGCCGATCGTGGAGGCGGCGTAGAGGACGGTGCTGAGGCTGGAGGCGCGCAGGAAGCTGTCGGCGAAGAACACGAAGAAGAGGAAGACGGCGACCGCGCCGACGACGGAGCCCAGCTCGGGGCGGCCGAGCAGCTTGCGCAGCGCGGAGGTCCGCACGATCCGCTCGTCGGCCTCTTTCACCTGCGTGGCGCTCATCGGGTGCCCCGCTCCGTGTAGTCGGCCAGCGCCGCGGCCTCGTCCTCGGTGATGATCTGCGGTCCGGTGAGCACCGGCCGGCCGCCGCCGAGGACGTCGGCGTTGTACTTGTACAGCCACAGCAGGTCGACCGCCTCGTAGCCCTGGAGGTAGGGCTGCTGGTCGACGGCGAAGCCGAGCGTGCCCTCCTCGAGGCCCGCGGCGACCTTGGCGTTGAGGTCGAAGGTGTCGATCTCGGCCTTGCTGCCCGCGCCCTGCTTGGCCTGGACGGCCGTGTCGGCGTAGGGGGCGCCGAGTGTGACCACGGCGTCGACGGCCTTGTCGGTCTGGAGCTTGGCCTCGAGGGCGGACTGCACGTCCGGCATGCTCGTGCCGTTGACGTAGAGCCGCTCGACCTTGCCCTCGAAGGTCTTCTCGACGCCGTCGCAACGCTGCTCGTGACCGACGTTGCCCTGCTCGTGCAGGACGCACAGGGCCCGCTTGCGGCCGCGCTCGTTCAGTTCCTCGCCGACGGCCTCGCCGGCGATCGTCTCGTCCTGCCCGATGTGGGTGAGCGCGCCGAAGTCCTTGGACTCCTGGGATCCGGAGTTCACGGTGATCACCGGGATGCCGGCCTTCTCGGCGCGGGCGACGGCGGCCTTCATGGCGTCGGGCTTGGCGAGCGTGACGATGATCCCGTCGACCTTCTTGTCGACGGCCGCGTCCACGAGCTGGGCCTGCTGCTGCGCCTCGTCGTCGTGCGAGTACACGAAGTTGATGTTGTCCTTCAGGGCCGCCTGTTCGGCGCCGCTCTGGACGATGTCCCAGAAGGTGTCTCCATCACCCGAGTGGGTGATCATCGCGAAGGTCCAGCGGGGGGTGTTCACCGCCGCCCTGCCCTCGGCCGCCGCGGCCTTGCGGGCGTCCTCGGCGCGCTTGCCGCCGGTGCTGCTGCAGCCGGCCAGGGACACCGACAGTGCCCCCGCCAGTGCGATGCCTACCCAGGTCCGAAACCGTGCCACGAGGCCGTGCCCTTCTTGCTGTGCCGTGCTGTGCCGCTGGGCTCTGGAAATCCCAAACGCCCCATTGTCCGACACGGGCATCGGACACTCGGTGCCGGGGAGCGGCGGTCGGTCACATTGTCCGGACATGGGGACCGATCCGCACGGTGAACGGGACCCGCCGCTCGGTGCAGGTCAGGGCCGTACGAGCAGCTGGAATTCGAAGGAGTAGCGGGACGGCCGGTAGGTGTGCGTGCCGAGTTCCACCGCGCGTCCCGTGTCGTCGAACGTGGTGCGCCGCATGGTGAGCAGCGGCGCGCCCTCCTCCTCGCCGAGCCGCTCGGCCTCGGCGGCGGTGGCGGCGCGGGCACCGATGGACTGGCGGGCGCTGTGCAGGGTGATCCCGGCGGCGCGCATGAGCCGGTAGAGGCCCGTGGCCTCCAGCTGGCCGGTGTCCAGGTCGAGGAGGCCGGGCGGCAGATGGTTGCACAGGTACGCCATCGGCTCCCCGTGGGCGAGGCGGAGCCGCTCCACGCGGTGCACGTCGCTGCCCTCGGCGACGCCGAGCGCGGCGGCGACCTCGGTGGTGGCCGGGACGACCGTGTTGACCAGGAGCTTCGTGGCCGGGCGCTGCCCCGCCGCCTCCAGGTCGTCGTAGAGGCTGCTGAGCTCCAGCGGACGCTTGACCTGACTGTGGACCACCTGGGTGCCGACTCCCCGGCGGCGCACGAGCAGGCCCTTGTCGACCAGGGACTGGATGGCCTGTCGGACGGTGGGGCGGGACAGGCCGAGCCGCGCGGCCAGCTCGATCTCGTTGCCCAGCAGGCTCCCCGGGGTCAGCGCGCCGTGCTCGATCGCCGCCTCCAGCTGCTGCGACAGCTGGAAGTACAGCGGCACGGGGCTGCTGCGATCCACGCTGAGGTCCAGCGCCACGGTCGGGTCCACTGATGGTTTCGGCACGGGGCGAGCGTAGCTCCGTGGGCTGATGACGGGAAGTCGTGTAGTTCGGTTGTCCGGACATACACATTGACAGCGCCGGGGCTGTGACCCACTTTGATTCCATGCGCATCGGGGTCATCGGTACGGGCCGGATCGGCACGGTCCACGCGAACACGCTCAGCCGCCATCGTGACGTCGGGTCCCTGATCCTCACGGACGCGGATCTGCCGCGGGCGCAGGCCCTGGCCCAGCGGCTGGGCGAGACGGCGGCGCCGGGGGTGGACGAGATCTTCCGGTGGGGCGTGGACGCGGTGGTGATCACGACGGGGACGTCGGCGCACGCGGAACTGATCGGCCGGGCGGCGCGTTCGGGGCTGCCGGTGTTCTGCGAGAAGCCCATCGCGCTGGACATGGCCGGCACACTGCAGGCGATCGCCGAGGTGGAGAGCGCGGGGACGATTCTGCAGATGGGTTTCCAGCGCCGTTTCGACGCGGGGTACACGGGGGCGCGGGAGGCGGTGCGGTCCGGGCGGCTGGGCCGGCTGCACACGGTCCGGGCGGTGACGAGCGACCAGGCTCCGCCGCCCGCCGAGTACCTGGCGCAGTCCGGCGGGCTCTACCGGGACACGCTGATCCACGACTTCGACGCGCTGCGCTGGGTGACCGGGCGGGAGGTCGTGGACGTGTACGCGGCGGGGTCCGACGCCGGGCCTCCGGTGTTCCGCGGGGCGGGCGACGTGGACACGGGCGCGGCGCTGCTGACGCTGGACGACGGCACGCTGGCCACGGTGACCGCGACGCGGCTGAACGGCGCCGGGTACGACGTGCGCATGGAGCTGGCCGGGGAGCTGGACCAGATCGTGGTGGGGCTGGACGACCGTACGCCCATCGCGTCGACCGAGCCGACCGGGCCGCCGGCCGCGGACAAGCCGTGGACGGGCTTCGTGGAGCGTTTCGGGCCCGCCTACGAGGCGGAGCTGGCCGCGTTCGTGGAGGTGGTGCGCGGCGAGCGGGCCAACCCGTGCGACGGCCGGGAGGCGCTGTGGGCCCTGCGGATCGCCGAGGCGTGCGAGATGTCCCGGCGGGAGCGCAGGGCGGTGCGCCCGGAGGAGGTCCCGGGCGCGGCGGAATCGGCGGCGGGCCGAGCGGACTGAGCGGCCGTCGGCGTTTCCCAGGCGTCTCAGCCTCTCAGCCTCTCGGCGTCTCGGCGTCTCGGCGTCTCGGCGTCTCGGCGTCTCGGCGTCTCGGCGTCTCAGGGTCGGGGCCGCAGCACCTCCAGGGCGCCGGTCTCGGTGTCGTAGCTGCGCAGGGTGGTGAGCCGGACCGACAGCGGTGGCGCCGGCAGCAGTCCGGGGATCCGCCGGTCGGTGAAGGCGCCCGCCCGCCGGGTGCGGCCGAGGGTGATGTGCGGGCTCCAGTGGGCGGGGTCGTGGAAGGGGCTGAGGCTCCCGGGCGGGCTGTCCGAGGCCACCGCCTCCCACACGCGGCGGTGCAGGCCGGCCAGCGTGGCGTCGAGGTCCAGCGCCCAGGCCAGCACGGAGGTGGGCCGCTCGAAGCGGATCACGCCGGTGAACCGCACGGGCAGGGGCAGTGCGGCGGCCACCTCGGCGAGCTCCCAGCGGATCGGGGCGGTCAGTTCCGGGCAGGCGGCCAGGGTGACGTGGGGGCTGTTGGTGGGTGAGCGGTGGCGTGCCTGACTGGGCAGCCCCGCGTCGGCGAGCCGCCGCCAGGCCTCCCGGACCGCCAGCTCCGCCGTCTCGTCCAACAGGAGCTCGACCGTACGCATCGCCGCAGCTTATCGGCGACGGGCGCGCGGGCCGACGGCCTGCGGCTCGACGCCCGCCGCACGGGTCGACGCCCACCGCACGGGTCGACGCCCACCGCACGGGTCGTCGCCCACCGCACGGCTCGACGCCCGCCGACGGCGGCCGGCGGCCTGCGGCTCAACCGCCGTCGCACGGGTCGTCGCCCGCGGACAGCGGCTCGGTGTCGGCCGCGAGGCAGGAGGAGTACACCCGCGGCGGCGCGTCCCCCGGCTCGGGCTCCGGTTCCGGCCCGGCGCCCACGGTGGCGACGGCCACGGCACCGGCGCACACCAGCCCGGCCGTCGCGGCGAGCCACGCACCGCGGCTCATCGGCCGCGGCTGAGATGGTCGCGGAGCTCGTCGCCGCAGTCCTCGGCGCCGGACCGGACCCGAGCGAAGGCCAGTACGCCGTCCTCTCCCCCGCCTTCCTGCCGGGCCTCGGCGAGCCGCGCGTCGATGTCCGCGATGTAGTCGGCGCATTCGGCGCTGACCGGCCGTTCGGGCTGCTCGGCCTGCGGGTCGGGCTCCGCGGAGGCGTTCAGTGCGAGGGTGACGACGAGGCCGGTCGCGCACAGCACCGCCCACACCGCGATCCCTGTGCGACGGCTCATCCGTATCGGCTGGGGCATCCGGGCATCCTATGATGTCCCCGCTGCCGCAGGGGAGTTGACGTCGCGACGGTGACGGGGTCAACAGCACCGTTCTCGAACAGGTCGCCGCCACCGTGGGCGCCCGTGAACCGTCGCACTTCACCGGCGGCTGAGCACCGGCCGCGGCGCGTGGCCTACTCGTCGTCCAGGTGCTCGTCCAGCAACCCCGCGTCATACGCCAGCAGCGCGATCTGCACCCGGTTGTCGAGGTCCAGCTTGGCCAGGATGCGGGAGACGTGGGTCTTGACGGTGGGGACGCTCATGTAGAGCTCCGCCGCCACGGCGGCGTTGGCGAGGCCGCGGCCGACGGCGACGGCGACCTCGCGTTCGCGGTCGTTGAGCGTGGCGATGCGGGCGCGGGCGCGGGTGCGCCGGGTGCCGGCGGCGGTGCCGGCCGCGTGTGCCATCAGGCGCCGGGTCACGGCGGGCGACAGGACCGGGTCGCCGGCGGCGACCCTGCGCACCGCGTCGAGGATCTGCGCGGGCGGGGTGTCCTTGAGGACGAAGCCGGCGGCGCCCGCGCGCAGGGCCCGCAGCACCTGTTCGTCGGCGTGGAAGGTGGTGAGCACCACGACCTGCGGGGCGTCCGCGCGGCCCCGCAGCCGTTCGGTGGCCGTCAGACCGTCCACGCCCGGCATCCGGATGTCCATGAGGACCACGTCGGGGCGGGTGCGGTCGACGAGCGCCTCGGCCTCGGCGCCGTCGGCGGCCTCGCCGACGATCTCGACGTCGTCGGCGCCGCCCAGCATGAAGGACAGGCCGGCCCGCACCAGCGGGTCGTCGTCGACGAGGAGCAGTCTGATCACAGTCATGTCCTCACGTAATCACGGTCGCCGCGACGCCGGGACGGGGTCCCGCGGCTCATCGCCACGGCAGCCGCGCCCGCACCTCGAAGCCGCCGTCGGGCGTGGGGCCGTGTTCCAGCGTGCCGCCGGCCAGTGTCGCCCGCTCGGTCAGCCCGATCAGGCCCTGCCCGGAGCCGGGGACGACGGGCACCTCGTCCTCGGGCGGGGCGTTGCGCACGGACACGGCGAGACCGTCGCCCGGCGCCCCGGCGACGGAGACGGTGACCCCGGCCCCGGGGGCGTGTTTACGGGCGTTGGTCAGGGCCTCCTGGACGACGCGGTAGGCGGTGCGGCCCACCGAGGCGGGGACGGCGGCGGGGTCGGTGACGCCGGGGGCGTACGCCACCTTCATGCCGGCCTGCCGGGACTCGGCGACCAGGGTGTCCAGTGCCGCGAGCGTCGGCTGGGGGCGGGCCCCGTCGCCTGAGGGCTCGTCGGCCCGCAGTACGCCGATGATCTCCCGCAGGTCCTGCAGCGCCTCGTGCGCGCTCTCCCGGATGACCCCGGCCGCCCGCGCCACCTCCTCGCGGGACGCGTCGGGCCGGAACTCCAGGGCGCCCGCGTGCACGCTGAGCAGCGTCAGCCGGTGGGCGAGGACGTCGTGCATCTCCCGGGCGATGGCCTCCCGGGCCAGCCGTTGCGCCTGCTCGGCCCGCAGCCGCGCCTCCGTCTCCGCGCGCCTGGCCCGGTCGCGCAGGCTGAGCAGGAGCTGGCGTCTGGACCGGGCTAGCATGCCCCAGCCGGCCGTCGCCACCGCCAGCAGGGTGCCGAGGAGGATCACCGCGAGGTAGGGCAGCTGGGGGTCGGGGCGCAGCCAGTAGAGGAGCGGCTGCACCAGCACGTTGGCTCCGGTCAGCCACGCGGTGTACCGGAAGGGCCGGTGCACGGCCACGGTGAACAGGGCGACGAGGGCGGCGCCGGCCGAGGTGACCGAGAGGAGGCCGACGGGCACCAGCGCCACCGCGAGCCCCACCGGCCGGCGGCGCCTGAGCCACACGGCGCCGCACGCCAGGGCGCCGAGGAGCTGGTCGGCGACTCCCCACCCGTGCGGGAGGTGGGCTTCCTGGTCCAGCGACTCCACGCTCAGCAGGCCGATCAGCACGGCCAGTCCGAAGCAGGCGAAGTCCACGAGCCAGTCGCGTGCGGTGCGCCGGGACCGCGGGCCGGCCCCGTCGCCGACGGTGTCCGGGTCGAGCTGGTCGAGCAGCGCCGACGGCATCAGCCAGCGCGGTCCGGGCAACGCCGGGGTGGTCCGTACCGTCTTGTCTTCGCTCACGTCGGACGAATCTACGCAGCTCCGGCGGCCGTGACCGCCGTGTGCGACGCATCGGCGACCGAAGTCGCACGGCTGTGGACCTTGGATGCGGCGGGCGGGGCACGGCACAGACTTCGGTCGCCCATGTCTCGCCCCGCGGCCGATGTGGGTGGGGGGTCCGCGGGGCGAGGGTCCATGGCATGAAGAAGCTGCTGGAGATCGTCGGATTCCTCGCCCTGGTGCAGGGCGTGGCCGGCCTGGTGCACGAATTCACCGACTGGAACTGGGGATTCGTGCACCGGCTCGGCCTTCTCGACGGCTACGAGATCTATGCGAGCGTCGCCCTGATCGTGCTGGCGCTCGCCCTGTTCGCCGCCGCCGAGGGCCGGGACGACGGCTGATCAGGAGACGGGTCCCGCAGGACGCCGTGTTCAGCAGCCGTAGTCGACGAGGTCGAACGACGCGTAGTGGTCGGCCGTGTAGTAGTCCTCCTGGTACTCCTCGCCCGTGACGATCCGGCGGGCGCCGCGGGTGTCGGAGCCCGGGGTGATCACCGTGTACTCGTGGTAGTAGCCGGAGGACTGGCTGGGCAGGATGCCCTCGCGGTTCTGGAAGACGGTCCCGTCCTGCTCGTACGGGTAGGGGCCGCCCTGTTCGATCAGGTCGAGCGTGTCGTGGGCCTGGGACGGCAGGTCGCTGTAGCAGATGTCGCCGACCGCGGCGGTGGCGGCGCGCACGGTGGTGGCGGCGCCCGCGGTGGTGGCGGAGACGGAGCCGCCCACGAGGAGGGCGGACAGGACTGCGGCTGCGGCGCCGATCCGAGCGGCGCGTGGGGGGAATCGCATGACGTCATGATGACGCGCGTAGACACTGGCATGTCAATGACAAGTCCGTGGAGTTTCCCGGGACGTCATATGAGTTCTCCGCGAGTTCACGTCACGGCGGGCGTCGTCGGCAACGGCGGTCAGGTCGACGTCCGTTCGCCGCCAGCAGGGGCGGACGGGGCCCGCTGGGATGGAGCCATGAACACGAACACGAACACGAACGCACCCGCCCCCAGCCCCCTGACCGGCCGCAAGGCCCTCGTGACCGGCGGCAGCCGCGGCATCGGCGCGGCCACCGTGCTGCGCCTCGCGCGGGAGGGCGCGGACGTCGCCCTCACCTATGTGAACGGCAAGGACGCTGCCGAGGACGTCGTACGGGCCGTCGACGCGCTGGGCCGCCGGGCGGTGGCCCTGCGCGCGGACTCCGCCGACGCCGAGGAGGCAGCCGGCGCGGTGGAGCGGGCGGCACAGGCGCTCGGCGGCATCGACGTGCTGGTCAACAACGTGGGCCTGGGGCTGCTGGGCCCGCTGGAGAGCTTGTCCGTCGCCGACGTGGACCGGCTGCTGGCCGTGAACGTCCGGGGCGTCTTCCTGGCCTCCCGGGCCGCCGCGTCCCGCATGACCGAGGGCGGGCGGATCATCACCATCGGCACCTGTATGACCCAGCGCGTACCGGGCCCCGGCGGCACGCTCTACGCGATGAGCAAGTCGGCGCTGATCGGGCTGACCAAGGCCCTGGCGAGGGAGCTGGGGCCGCGCGGGATCACGGCGAACATCGTGCACCCGGGTCCGATCGACACGGACATGAACCCGGCGGACGGCCCCTACGCGGACGGTCAGTCCGCCCTGACGGCACTGGGCCGTTTCGGCACGGCTGAGGAGGTGGCGTCGACGGTGGCCCATCTGGCGGCCGCCTCCTACGTCACCGGCGCCGAGTTCGCGGTGGACGGCGGCCACTCCGCGTGAGGTCACGGCGCGCGGGGCACACCGGTGCTGTCCTGCCGGTGCGCCCCGCGGGTCTGTGCCGAGCGGCGGGTCAGCCGCCCAGTTCCTGACGGCGGGCGGCCAGGCTCGCCGCGCCGTCCTCCGTCAGGGAGCCGAACAGGCGCAGCCGGGAGATGCCGCCGTCGGGGTAGATGTCCACGCGCGCGTGGGTGCCGACGGCCGGCTCGGGCAGGACGAAGCGGTGGTTGGTGTCGGGCTGCATCCGGGTGCGGGGCAGCACCTCGCGCCACTCGCCGTCCTCGCCGTCCTTCACGGACACCGACGCCCAGCCGGCCGAGTTGCCCTTCAGGTAGGCCGTGTCGATCTCGACGGCGCGGATCTGGGAGCGGTCCACCAGCCGGTAGCTGATCCAGTCGTTGCCCCGGTCACGGCGGCGGCGGGTCTCCCAGCCGTCGTCCATCTTGCGGGAGCGGCCCGGCTGGATGGTGTTGGTGGCCGGCGAGTAGAAGAGGTTGGAGGCGTCCAGGACCTGGCCGCCGTTCTCCAGGGCGACCACGTCGAAGGTGCCGAGCGCGGCGAGCCACGCCGGGTCGGGCACGACCTCGCCGTAGACCCGCAGGCGGGCGATGCCGCCGTCGGGGTGCTGCTTGAGGCGCAGGTGGGTGAAGCGCTGCTCGGCGGAGACGGCGAAGCCGTTGGCCGCGTGGCCGCCGACCGCCGTGCGCGGTACGAGGGTCGTCCACTTCACGTCGTCCGCGAGCAGCTCCTCGGGCGACGGGGAGCCGGCGACCGAGGCGCCCTCGACGGAGACGGCCTGCGGGTAGTTGCCGCGGAAGTGGGCGGTGTCGACGACGATGCCGCGGATCACGCCGGGGGCGCCGAGGCGGATCAGCGCCCAGTCGTGGTCGTCCTCGGTGGGCCAGGGGTGCTCGGCCGAGACACCGCGACGGCGGCGGGTCTCCCAGCCGTCCATGACCTTGCCCTTGTGACCGAAGTGCTCGGGGTCGAACTCGGCGGGCTCGGGCACCAGCAGGTTCTCGCGCTGGGCGAAGAACTCGTCGTTGGCGGCGACGACACCCGCGCCGAGCTGCCGGTCGGCAAGGTTGGCGTACTGGGTGAAGGGGAGGTCGGCGCTGCGGTAGTCCGCGTACGGGTCACCGCCTCCGTAGGGGTTCGCATCGCCGGTGAAGCTGGCCAACGAGGTGTTCTGCTGGGCCGTCACGGTGATCAGGAGTTCCTTTCGGGGTCGTTCGACGGTGTGTGGGGGCAGGTCCGGACGTGGATCACGGGGTCCGGGTGAGGAGCTGTCCCTTCGGGTCGGTGAACGCGCCGTCCGCCACGATGCGCTCTCCGCGCAGCCAGGTGGACTTCACGACGCCGTACAGGGTCTTGCCCGCGTACGCGGTGACGCGGTTGCGGTGCTGGAGGCCGGCCGGGTCGACGGTGAAGGTCTCGTCGGGGGCGAGGACGGCGAAGTCGGCGTCGTGGCCCGGTGCGATGGCGCCCTTGCGGGCGTCCAGGCCGACGAGGCGGGAGGTGTTCGCCGACATCCAGCGGACGATGTCCTCCAGGCCGTGGCCGCGTTCGCGGGCCGCGGTCCACATGGCCGCGAGGCTCAGCTGGAGGCCGGCGATGCCGCCCCAGGCGGTGGCGAAGTCGTCGGTCTTCAGGTCGGCGGTGGAGGGCGAGTGGTCGGTGACGACGCAGTCGATGACGCCGTCCGCGAGCGCCTGCCACAGCAGGTCCTGGTTGGCGGCCTCCCGGATGGGCGGGCAGCACTTGAACTCGCTGGCGCCGTCCGGCACTTCCTCGGCGGTGAGGGTGAGGTAGTGCGGGCAGGTCTCCACGGTGAGGCGGACACCCTCGGCGCGGGCCTCGGCGATCAGCGGCAGGGCGTCGCTGGAGGACAGGTGCAGCACGTGCACCCGGGCGTTGAACCGCTTGGCCTGCGCGATGAGGGCGGCGATGGCGGTGTCCTCGGCGTCGCGCGGCCGGCTGGCGAGGAAGTCGGCGTACTTGGGGCCGCCCTGCTGGGGCGCCGCCTCGAGGTGGTGCGGGTCCTCGGCGTGGACGATGAGCAGGCCGTCGAAGGCGGCGATCTCGGCGAGGGACCGGGCGAGCTGCTCCTGGTCGAGGTGCGGGAACTCGTCCACGCCCGACGGCGACAGGAAGGCCTTGAAGCCGAAGACGCCGGCCTCGTGCAGTGGGCGCAGGTCCTTGACGTTGTCGGGCAGGGCGCCGCCCCAGAAGCCGACGTCGATGTGCGCCTTGTCGGCGGCGACCTGCTGCTTGATCCGCAGGTTCTCGACGGTGGTGGTGGGCGGGAGGGAGTTGAGCGGCATGTCGACGAGGGTGGTGATGCCGCCGGCCGCCGCGGCACGGGTGGCGGTCCAGAAGCCCTCCCACTCGGTGCGCCCGGGGTCGTTGACGTGCACGTGGCTGTCGACCAGGCCGGGCAGGACGACGTGGTCGCCGACGTCCTCCAGGCGGGCGCCCGCCGGGACGGGCGCGTCGTACGGGAGTACGTCCGTGATCGTGCCGCCGCTCACCGCGACGGACGCGGCGCGTATGCCCTCGGGAGTGATGACACGCGTCGAGCGCAGCACCAGGTCAGCCTGGGACACCCGAACCCCTCTCTCTGCTGTCGTTCCGCCGCCGGTCCACCGCCGGCCCGTCGGTTCACCCGCGGGAACGGGACCTCTCACCACGTAACGGACTTCAACGTTCTGTTGAAGGAGTCTTCACTTCCCGTTCCATGGCGTCAAGAGGCACCCTTTGTCTGGGCACGCTCAACGAACCCGCTCTGGACGTTTCCACAAAGCGGAATTAGAATTCCGACAGACAGAACGTAGCTACGTACAAGCGGGGAGTCAACCGGTCGCCGGGTAGGCTTCTGCCCTCCCGCCAGCCCCGAAAGGAACGTGCCGTGCCGACGTCCAGCGCCAGCACCACCGACTCCGCCAGGTCCGCCTCAGGTGGCGTCCAGTCCCTGGAACGCGCCTTCGACCTGCTCGAACGGATGGCGGACGCGGGCGGCGAGGTCGGCCTGAGCGAGCTCTCCGCGAGCAGCGGGCTGCCGCTGCCCACGATCCACCGCCTGATGCGCACGCTGGTGGCCTGCGGATACGTACGCCAGCAGCCCAACCGGCGCTATGCGCTCGGCCCGCGCCTGATCCGGCTCGGCGAGTCCGCGTCCCGGCTGCTGGGCACCTGGGCGCGTCCGCACCTGGCGCGGCTGGTCGAGGAGACCGGCGAGACGGCGAACATGGCGCTGCTCGACGGGGACGAGATCGTCTACGTCGCCCAGGTGCCGTCCAAGCACTCGATGCGCATGTTCACCGAGGTCGGCCGGCGCGTCCTGCCGCACTCGACGGGCGTGGGCAAGGCGCTGCTCGCCGACTTCCCGGCGGAGGAGGTGCGGGCGCTGCTCCAGCGCACGGGCATGCCGGCCGCGACGGAGAAGACGATCACCACGCCGGACGGATTCATCGCGGCGCTGGAGGACGTGCGGCGCCAGGGGTACGCGATCGACGACAACGAGCAGGAGATCGGGGTGCGCTGCCTCGCCGTCTCCGTGCCGAACTCCCCCACCGCCGCGGCCATCTCCATCTCGGGCCCGGCGGGCCGGGTCACGGAGGACGCGACCGACCGGATGGTGCCGCTGCTCCAGGAGGTGGCGGCAGAGCTGTCCGAGGCGCTGCTGGCGTCGAACGGCAATCCGGCCGCCTGAGCGGCCTCACGCACCGAGTGTTCAGCCCCCGGCGGCCACCCCGCCGGGGGCTGTGTCCGTCGCGCGCCGGTGGCTCACCGCCGGAGCCGGGCACCGGTGACTCGGCGCCGGAGCGATGCACCGGTGCTTCAGCTCCGGGGCGGGTCCCCGAACAGCTCGACCGCGTGCCGGACCTCCGCCAGCCCGCCGGACAGCGCGCTGACCGAGCCGATCGCACCGGCCACCAGCAGCAGGGAGCGGCGCAGCCTCGGCAGCTCCGGGACGCCGTGGTCCGCCATCGCGGCCAGGGCGGCCAGCTCGTCCTCGGCGATCGCCCGGTCCGGGAAGTCCGTGGGCAGCAGGGCGAGCCGGCGACGCAACCGGGACACCGCGGCCCGCAGTGCCGTCACTCTCACGTCCTCGTCGCCGACGGTCACCTGTCTCTGCCCCAAGCTCTGCACCACAGTCCCTCCCCCTCGCACACCGTTGTGCGCCCCTGCGTGGTGAGCGTGCCGCGCGCCCCCGGACGACGGTCGGACGCCGGGGACGCGGGCCAGTAAACGCCACCCGGTACCGGACGCGCCACCGCGAGGACCGAAATTCAGTCCTGCGAAACCGGTTGCTCATCCGGAGGTTTGACGCGCGGTCAGGTATGCAGGACACATGGCCAACAACGAGGACCAGGTGGCGGGGCTGCTGCTCGCCGCGGGCGGCGGACGACGGCTCGGCGGCCGGCCCAAGGCACTGCTCGAACATCGCGGACATCCGCTCGTCGAACACGCGGTCGAGGCGCTCCGTGCGGCCGGATGCGCCCGCGTGCATGTCGTCCTGGGGGCGCGGGCCGAGGAGGTGCGCGCGCGGGCGGCGCTCACGGGGTGCGTCCTGGTGGACAACCCCGAATGGGAGCACGGCATGGGCACCTCGCTGCGGGCCGGACTCGCCTCGTTGTCCGGCACGGAGACTCGGGCGGCGCTGGTCTCGCTGGTGGACCAGCCCGGCATCGGCGCCGAGGCGCTGGCGCGGGTGCGCGCCGGGTACCGGAACAGGGAGTCACTCGCGTCGGCGGCGTACGAGGGCGTACGCGGGCACCCCGTCCTGCTCGGTGCAGCCCACTGGGCGGGCGTGTCGGCGAGTGCCACCGGCGACCGGGGGGCACGCGCCTACCTGAGGGAACACGAGACGGAGATCGCGCTCGTCGAGTGCGGCGACGTGGCCCGGCCGTACGACATCGACACGGCGGCCGACCTGCGCCACCTTGAGTGAGGGGCATGGCACTGGGAGCCACTGTCCCTCGACTCAGAGAATCTCGACATCAACAAACCATTGAAGTTCCACGATGAGGAAACTACTATCCACTGACCAGAAGCACTCGACCGCACAACGAGTGCGCTATGCCCCATACGTGCCCGTTGGCACCCGGTGCCACCGCTGAAGGAAGTGACAGCTCATGTCCGCACCAGCGCCGTCCACGCTGGCCATCGTCGACGCCGAGCCCCTGCCCCGGCAGGAGGAGGTCCTCACCGATGCGGCGCTCGCCTTCGTGGCCGAGCTGCACCGGCGGTTCACGCCCCGGCGTGACGAGCTCCTCGCCCGCCGTGCCGAGCGCCGCGCCGAGATCGCCCGCACCTCCACGCTCGACTTCCTCCCGGAGACCGCCGCGATCCGCGCGGACGACTCCTGGAAGGTGGCCCCCGCTCCGGCCGCGCTGCAGGACCGCCGTGTCGAGATCACCGGCCCGACCGACCGCAAGATGACCATCAACGCGCTCAACTCGGGCGCGAAGGTCTGGCTCGCGGACTTCGAGGACGCCTCCGCCCCGACCTGGGAGAACGTGGTCCTCGGCCAGCTCAACCTGACCGCCGCCTACACCCGCACCATCGACTTCACCGACGAGCGCACCGGCAAGTCGTACGCCCTGCGCCCGAACGAGGAGCTGGCGACGGTCGTCATGCGCCCGCGCGGCTGGCACCTGGACGAGCGCCACCTCCAGGTCGACGGCCGCCCGGTCCCCGGCGCCCTGGTCGACTTCGGCCTGTACTTCTTCCACAACGCGCAGCGCCTGCTCGACCTCGGCAAGGGCCCGTACTTCTACCTCCCGAAGACGGAGTCCCACCTGGAGGCCCGCCTCTGGAACGAGATCTTCGTCTTCGCGCAGGACTACGTCGGCATCCCGCAGGGCACCGTCCGCGCCACCGTGCTGATCGAGACGATCACGGCCGCGTACGAGATGGAGGAGATCCTCTACGAGCTGCGCGACCACGCCTCCGGTCTGAACGCCGGCCGCTGGGACTACCTGTTCTCCATCGTCAAGAACTTCCGTGACGGCGGCGAGAAGTTCGTGCTCCCGGACCGCAACGCGGTCACGATGACCGCGCCGTTCATGCGCGCGTACACCGAACTCCTCGTGCGCACCTGCCACAAGCGCGGCGCGCACGCGATCGGCGGCATGGCGGCGTTCATCCCCTCCCGTCGCGACGCCGAGGTCAACAAGGTGGCCTTCGAGAAGGTCCGCGCCGACAAGGACCGCGAGGCCGGCGACGGCTTCGACGGCTCCTGGGTCGCCCACCCCGACCTGGTCCCGATCGCGATGGAGTCCTTCGACAAGGTCCTCGGCGACAGGCCGAACCAGAAGGACCGGCTGCGCGAGGACGTCGACGTCAAGGCGGCCGACCTGATCGCGATCGACTCGCTCGACGCCAAGCCGACGTACGCCGGTCTGGTCAACGCCGTGCAGGTGGGCATCCGTTACATCGAGGCGTGGCTGCGGGGCCTGGGTGCCGTCGCCATCTTCAACCTGATGGAGGACGCGGCCACCGCCGAGATCTCCCGCTCGCAGATCTGGCAGTGGATCAACGCCGAGGTCGTCCTCGACAACGGCGAGCAGGTCACCGCCGACCTGGCCCGCAAGGTCGCCGCCGAGGAGCTGGCGAACATCCGCGCCGAGATCGGCGACGAAGCCTTCGCGGCCGGCAACTGGCAGCAGGCGCACGACCTGCTGCTGACGGTCTCCCTCGACGAGGACTACGCCGACTTCCTGACGCTGCCGGCGTACGAGCAGCTCAAGGGCTGACGCCCGGTCCGCACAGGACACCGCCCGCGCCCCCGGTACCGCACAGCACCGGGGGCGCGGTCGCGCGTGCGGGTCACTCCAGGTGCACGGACCAGTCCTGCTCGGCGGGCGGCTTGCCGTGCAGGTCGGGGACCTGCTTGAGCCAGGCCGGCCGGCCCCGCCGGGTACGTGCCGCCCGCCGCTCCTCCTCGGCGGCCAGCTCCTCCCGGCTGGGGAAGCCGGCCGGCAGCCACTGCGCGGACGCCTTCACCCTCGCCGAGAGGTAGTCCGCGTACGCCGTCCGCAGCTCGTCCGGCCCCGCGAAGCCGGGCTCGCCCGCGAGCCACGCGTCCGGCACCTCGGCGACGATCTCGCGCAGCAGCGCGTCGGTGACCTTCGGCGCGAGTTCGGCGTCCGCGGCCCGGACGTCGGGTGCGTAGTGGCCGAGGGCGTGGTGGCGCAGGTCGTACGCCCTCTCGGGGGCGGAGGCGTCCCAGCGGTGGTGGAAGACGAGGGCGGCGCCGTGGTCGATGAGCCACAGGCGCGGGGGTACGGCGCCGAAGGTGGGCCACACCATGAGGTTGGAGCTGTGCACGGTGCGGTCGACGTTCGCGGTGAGGGCGTCCAGCCAGACGATCCGCCCGGCCTCGACCGGGTCCACGGGGAACGTCTTCGCGACCTCGGGCGTGAAGTCGGCGGCGCCCGGCAGATAGTCCATGCCGAGGTTGATCCCGGCGCTGGCGTTCAGCAGATCCCGCACCTCCTGATGCGGCTCCCCCTCGCCGACCGACGGATCGAAGTCGACGAGAACCAACTCGGGCACACGCAGCCCGAGCGCGAGCGCCAGCCGCCCGACGATCACCTCGGCGACCAACGCCTTGCGTCCCTGCGCGGAGCCGGTGAACTTCACGACGTAGGTCCCGAGGTCATCGGCCTCCACGACCCCCGGAACGGAACCGCCGTGATGCAGGGGCTCGACGTAGCGGGTCGCTACGACCTCTCTCAGCACTTTCCCGGGCCACCCATCTCTTCGGCTTTGTGATCCACGGACGACTGGGGAATGTCGATCGGCGAGTCGATCTCATAGTAACCGGGGGTGATCGTCGGCAAGGTCGGTGACGGCTTGTCGGTCGCCTACGGGGTGAGTGACGCTGGTCATGTCACTGGAGAGGCCGAGGGCAGCACGGTTACCTACGCCGATGCGCGACCGGGCTCGGACGTGGAGTTCATTGCCGGCGGTGATTCCGTCAAGGAGACGCTGGTCCTCAAGGACGCGAGTGCGCCCACGGAGTGGCGATTCCCGCTGACCCTGGAGGGGCTGACGGCGGCAATCGACGATCACGGTGGTGTCGTCTTCGCCGACGCCGACGGGGAGGTGCGCGCGTGGACTCCGGCGGGTTGGATGCAGGACTCCCATCTGGCACCGGACTCCAACGAAGGCGTGATCTCCTCCGGTGTCACCTACAGCCTGGAGGAGGACGGCGGGCGTCAGGTCCTCGTGGTGAAGCTGGACGAGGAGTGGCTTGCCGCCCCGGAGCGTGTCTTTCCCGTGCGGGTGGATCCCTCGGTGAGGTCCGTGGATGCCACCTCGGGCACGTATGTGGAGTACCCGTACAACCAGAACTTCGCCTCGGACACGGTGCTGAAGGCCGGCACGTACGACGGGGGCGGTCACAAGGCAGCGGCGTTCCTGCGCTTCAGCGGTGTGGAGAGCACACTGAAGAACGCGTGGGTGCTGGGGGCGAACCTGGCTCTGTACAACACGTGGTCCCAGTCCTGCACGGCGCGGCCGGTGACGGTGCACCCGATCACGTCGAACTGGTCGGAGACGACGACAACGCAGTACCCCGGCCCGTCGACCGGTGCGTCGCTGGCGTCGAAGAGCTTCGCTCACGGCTGGCGGGCGGGGGGGCGGGCGCGGGCCCCCGCCGCGGCGGGCCCCCCGCGGCCCAACCCCCCCGGGCGGGG
>NZ_JBEZVJ010000009.1:103121-214830 GCF_040636935.1 Streptomyces sp. NPDC032940
ACGCGCCGTAGCTCGTGCCGCTCATCCGGGCGTCGGAGATCCGCACCATGTCCCGCACACGTGCCGGCCGGCCTGGGAGAGCATCCGACTGGGTTCGGCGGGCCGCAAGCTCGTCGACGACTGGACGCATGGCCGGCAGAAGAACTACGGCCTCGCCGTCAAGGCGTCCACTTCTGACTCCAAGGGGTGGAAGCAGTTCGGCTCCGACGACTACCCGAACGGCAAGCCGAGCCTGGACGTGACGTGGACCAAGTACGGCGCCACCTACCGGCTCGGTGACTTCACCGCTCCGGTGACCGCCACCAGCGAGGGCGTCCAGAAGGTGACTGTCACCAATCAGGGGCAGGAGACCTGGACCAAGGGCGGCAACTACAAGCTGCGTTACAACCTGTTCGATGCGGCGGGCAAGCAGATCACCGACACCTCGAAGATCCGCTGGACGGCCATGCCGCAAGACGTCTCCCCCGGCGAGACGGTGACACTCGATGCGAAGATCGCGCCTCTGGTGCCGGCTACGTACACCGTGCAGTGGACGATGGATGAAGGAGGCGTCAGCACCTTCGTCTACGCGGTCCTGCAGTACAGCTTCGAGATATGCGAGGTCGAGGGCAGCAACCTGCGCAAGAACTGCAAGACCGGCCCCCGCGTCAGCGAGCAGCAGTGGGCCGTTCCTTCGGGCTGGCTCTCCTGGGGCAAGACGTACGCCTGGTACGGCTACGCCTACGACGGTTCCGCGACTTCTGCGCGTCCGGGTGCGGCGCTGTTGACGACCCAGGTCCCGCAGCCGACCGTGACCAGCCACCTCGGCGGCTCGGACGAGGGCAAGGAGATCGGCACCCGCACGGGCAATTACGTCACCGCGGCCACCGACGCGGCGGTCACCACGGTCGGCCCCGAACTCGCGGTCACCCGCACCTACAACTCCCTCGACCCCCGCCGCGACGGCGCCTTCGGTCAAGGCTGGTCAACACGCTGGGACATGCGGATACGGCAGGAACCGGAGACCGCCACGGCACTGGTCACGCTCGCAGACGGCTCGCAGGCCCGGTTCGGTGCCAACGCCGACGGCACCTACGACGGCCCGGCTGGAGGGGGCCTGACCCTCACCAAAAGGTCCGACGGATGGACGCTGCGGGAACGGTCCGGAACCACCTACTCCTTCCTTGCCGGCGGCGCCCTGGCATCGGTGACCGACAGTTCCGGCCGGGCACAGCGCCTGACCCACGCGCCGGCCAGCGGCGGGCAACTGCGCACGGTCACCGACGTGCTGTCCGGCCGTTCGCTGTCCTTCACCTGGTCCGGCAACCACGTCAGCACGGTCGCAACCACCGCGATCGACACCAACACTCCCGGCCTGACGTGGCGCTACACCTACACCGGTGACCGGCTGACCAAGGTGTGTCCTCCGTCGTCGACCACCAAGTGCTCGCTCTACGAGTACGGGGACGGTTCGGTCTACCGCAGCGGGATCCTGGACGCGGGCCCTGACGCGTACTGGCGGCTGGGCGAGCGTGAAGGGTCTGCGGCGGCCAGTGAGGCGGTCTCGCGTACGGGTCTGAGCAAGGCCGTCTATCGGGACGTGCAGTTGGGAACGGAGTCCGCGCTGGGCGGCACCGATGACACCTCGGCCGGCTTCGACGGCACCAACTCCGTGATCGAGTTGCCCTATGACACGTTGAAGGCCACCGCCTTCCCGGCTATCGAGTTGTGGTTCAAGACCAGCACGCCCTCAGGTGTCCTGGTGGGCGTCCAGGACGCCGAACTGGGCGAGAAGCCGACCTCGTGGCGGCCGGTACTGAACATCGACGGGGCCGGCAAATTGAGAGGCGGGTTCTCCCCGGCAGGTGCCGCGAGCGCAACACCGTTCGTGTCCGCGCAGCCCGTGACCGACGGGCAGTGGCACCACGCCGTGCTGACCAGCGGCGCAACCCAACACAGCCTGTTCCTCGACGGCGTGCTGGTCGGATCACTCGACGGCGCCCTCATCGAGCAGGGCAGCGACTACGCCTACCTGGGTGCCGGCTATACCAGCGGCGGGTGGAACGGACTGGCCGCAGGAACCTACCGCTTCAAAGGCCAGATGGACGAGGTGGCCCTCTACAACCACCCACTGGACCGAGCCACCATCAGCGAACACTACGCGGCCCGTTCGGCCATCGGGCAGATGACCAAGGTCACGCTCCCGTCCGGTCGCGTGCACGCCACGGCTACCTACGACCGGGTGACCGGCCGGCTGACCGAACACACCGACAACAACGGCGGCACCTGGCAGGTCGCTGCCCCCACCTACTCGACCGCTTCCTCCTCCTACGCCGACGCGATCCAGCGCAGCGGCCCCACCGGGTACTGGCGCCTGGGCGAGCGCAGCGGCGCCCAGGCCACAAGCCCACTGGCCGACGGACTCGCCGGCACCTACCTCGAGAACGTACGGCTCGGCAGTGCGGGCATCTTCGCCGACGGCGACGACACCGCCGCGGCGTTCACCGGCGACGGAGCCGTTGAAGTACCCGTGGAGTCTCTGGGCACGAAGACGTCGATGTCGCTGGAGCTGTGGTTCAAGACCAGTGAGCCAGGCGGAGTGCTGGTCTCCAACCAGAACGCCGACTTCGGCGACACACCGGCCTCAGGCTGGACGCCGATGCTGCTCATCGACTCCGACGGCATACTGAGGGGCAGATTCTCCTTTGACGCCAGCGCGCTGCTGTCGAAGCAGTCTGTCACCGACAATCAATGGCATCACGTACTGCTGACCGGCAACGAAGGTATCCAGACCCTGATCCTGGACGGCGTCCACCAGGCCACAACCTCGACAGGAGTCGACACAGTCCGCTTCGCTCACGCCTTCATCGGCGGTGGCTACTCGTCGCCAGGCTGGGACGGACAGGCTGCCGGATACCGCAACTTCACCGGTCAGATCGACGAGGTCGCCTTCTACGACAAGCCCCTGGTGACTTTCCGTAAGACAACAAGCCCCAAGGGCGTCGAGACTTGGAGCTACTTCCCCTACCTCAATCTGGCCGGCTACACGGACACACCGAACCGACACATCCAGGCACGGAAAGCACTGACAGAGGGCACAGGGGCCCAGTACCAGGGCGTTGCCGTCGCGGACGCACCTGCTGCGTACTGGCGGCTCGGCGAAGCCGAGGGGACCACGCTGCACAGCGAGGTCGGTGGCCCCGGCATGAACGCCACGTACCAGCCGGACAGCGGCACCGTGCACTACTCCAGGCAGGATCAGCCTGGCGTGTTCGGGACCGGTGACGACCGTGCCATCGATCTCGGCGGCACCGGACACATCGACATACCCGGTTCGATTGCCGCTGGCAGCACCGACCTGTCGGCCGAGTTGTGGTTCAAGACGTCCGACCCGTCGGCCGTGTTGATGAGTTTCCAGGACGCTCCCATCGGCCAGACGCCGACGTCGTGGCACCCTGTGTTGAACATCGACGGAAACGGCAAACTCCGCGGGGAGTTCTTCGTCGCCGGCGGGGCGACGCCGATCGTCTCCGCGCAATCGGTGACGGACGGAAAGTGGCACCACGCGGTACTGACGGCCGCCGGCACCACCCAGTACCTCTACCTGGACGGTGTCAAGGTCGGCTCCGGCACCGGCACTCTGGTGGATCAGTCCGCCCCCTACGCCTACATCGGCGGCGGCTACGGCAGCCCTGGCTGGATGGACCAGCCCCGAGACACCTACTACTTCAGTGGAACCCTCGACGAGGTCGCCTTCTACCGCAGTTCGCTGTCCGCCGACCAGGTCTCCGCCCACTACCGAGCCCAGGCCGAGGCATCCTCATCGGGTCTGACGTCAACGGTCTCGCTGACCGATCCGACGGGAAAGACCAGCAGCACCAGCTATGACGCCCTGCACGGCCAGCGGATGGTCTCGCACAGGGACGAGACGGGCGCGGTCACGTCGTACGCCTACGACACGGCAGGCAACCTGCACACGGTCACCGACCCCAACGGCCACGCCACGGTCACGGGTCACGACCTACGCGGGAACACGGTGTCGGCCACGACTTGTCGCGACGCCGACTCCTGCTGGACGAGCTTCACCTCCTACTACCTCAACGCAGACGAGCCGCTCGACCCGCGCAACGACAAGCCGCTGGCCTACCGCGACCAGCGTTCCAGCGACGCCAGGGACAGCCGCTACCGCACCCAGTACACGTACAACAGCCTGGGCCTGCCGACCACAGTGGTCAGGCCGGACAACAGCACCGCCACCACCACCTACACCACTGGCAGTGAGGCTGCGGTCGGCGGCGGGACTGCCCCTGCAGGGCTGGCGCTGACTCAGACCACGCCCGGCGGTGCGAAGACGTCCTACCGTTACTACCCCAACGGCGACCTGGCAGAGTCAAGTAGCCGGCCATCTCCCCGACACCACCTGGTCTGGTAAGTGGTCTCCTTATTGCTGGCACCAGCAGGACGGGCGCGTGAACTCGCTTGTTGGTTCATACAGTGGCCGGAAGTACCAAGTCGGGTACCAGCCGACCGGCTTCTACTACGCTGGGGTGAATAAGGATCCCAGCACGTACACGACAGAGAAACCTACAGGGTCAGTATCGCGTGGCCAGTACGGAATCTGTAAAATAAGCCGCCCTTGAGAGGGGTCGTGAATAGAGTGACGGAAATGTGGGCCCTTATTGGTGAACTGATGCGCGCGAGGACACGTGAGTATCTCGCCGCTTCACCCCTGTACCCGGAAGGAATGCCCAGGCTCAGGCCCCCGGCAAGTCCTGCGCAAATAGAATCGCTGCAATCCTTTGCCGGCCAGCCTTTGAATCCGGAATACCGGAAGTTCCTGTCGCTAACCGATGGATTCGACGGGTTTCAGTACGCCATGCCACTTCTCGGGTGCCGCGATTGGGAGAACCCGCAACAAAGTGGTATCGCCGCAATGTTCCGTGACATCGTCTTGGAAACCGGATCTCTGGAAGAGGTCGGTCTCCAAGAGGAGACTTGCGTTTTCCCGATCTTCGTTAATTCCGAGGGATCCGCAGGGATCATGATGCTTCACACCGGTGACACCGCCGCCGAGCAATTCTGGTGGACTGGCGCCGGGGACGACATGTTCTTCCGCACTTTCCGAGATCTTCTGACCTACGTGACAGATCCCCTCTCATACAGTCCGAGGCAACTATTCGATTGAGGTCTTCTCGGCAACGTGATAGTTGCGGTGAGTGAGCGGTTTTCGACCACAGGGCAATGCTGCAAGCTGCACCGGACGTCATCACGAGTTACACCCCGGACAACTTGGCCCAGGCAACTCCGGATCAGGCCACCGATGCAGAAGGAAGCGGAGCTGGAGCCATCGAGGGGCCAGATCGTGACCGAAGCAATCGTTGCGATACGGGAGCTGGCCATAGCCCTGGCGGCAACATCGTGTATCTACCGCACAGAGAGATCGCGGGGGAGTGCGTCGCAACAGGAGCTTACGCAGAGCTGACACAAGGTGATTACACCCCACCGCCTCTCCCTGGCCTATCATTTGCGCTGCCCTGGTTTGAGAGGGCTTCCGACGCTCAACCGAGCTCGCGGGCATCTGATCGGGTTCGCTATGGGCGGCTCCAACGTGGACACCAGGAACTTCGTCCCCATGTATCAAACTGCGAACAATCGAATGTATGCGGAAGCTGAAGATAAGGTGGTGAAGTCCATTAAGTCGGGAGGTTATCAATTCGTGCAAGTTACCCCCATTTACGGCAACCCGAAATCGGTGGTGCCAACCAAGGTTAGATTCATGTCTCATGGCACCGTGGATGTCCGTTGCGAATTCGATAATAACGAAGAAGCCACGTATAAGTGCCGGTAGTTGGGAGTCGGCATGAGTAGTATTGAGCAGTTGATCGAAGTCCTTGGAGTGCCCCAACCGGCACCAACAGGGGATTTTGATGCAGTGCAGGACGCGCTAGTGTCCTGAGTCGTTAGTTCGTGTGCAGTATGCGGCGAGGGTTTCGAGGATCTCGTCTGCGGTCTTGGCCCACACGAACGGCTTGGGGTTCTTGTTCCACTCGTTGATCCAGCCGCGGATGTCCCGTTCCGGTTCGACGACGCTGCGGTGGGCCGAGCGGCGGAGTTTGCGGCTGGTCAGCTCGGCGAACCAGCGCTCGACGAGGTTGAGCCAGGAGGCGGAGGTGGGGGTGAAGTGCAGGTGGAAGCGGGGGTGTCGCAGCAGCCACTTCTTGACCGCTTCGGTCTTGTGGGTGGCGTAGTTGTCCAGGACCAGGTGCAAGTCGAGGTTCTTGGGCACGGCGGCGTCGATGGTCTTCAGGAAACGGAGGAACTCCTGGTGGCGATGACGTCGGTAGTGCTGGGCTATGACCGAGCCGGAGGCGATGTCCAGGGCGGCGAACAGGCTCGTGGTGCCGTGCCGGACGTAGTCGTGCGTCATCCGCGCCGGCGGGGTCGGTGCCAGCGGCAGCACCGGTTGGGTGCGGTCCAGAGCGTGGATCTGCGACTTCTCGTCCACCGCCAGGACCAGGGCGTTCTCCGGCGGGGACAGGTAGATGCCGACCACGTCACGGACCTTGGTCACGAACTGCGGGTCGGTGGACAGCTTCCAGGTCTGCACGATGTGCGGCTTGAGGCCGAACGCCCGCCAGATCCGGGAGACGGCCGACTGCGACATGCCTGCGGCCTGGGCCATCGACCGCGTCGACCAGTGCGAGTCCCCCGAAGGGGGCGCCTGGTCGAGGGTCTTTGCGACCAGGGACTCGACCTGCTCGTCCGTGATCTTGCGCGGGGCTCCGGAGCGCGGAGCGTCGACCAGACCTTCAAGACGGTCGGCCGCGAACCTGGACCGCCACTTGCGCACCGTCTCCCGCGAGATGCCGAGCTCCTGCGCGACCTGCGCGTTCGGACGGCCCTCGGCGCACGCCAGCACGATCCTCGCGCGCAGCACCAGCGCCTGCCCCGCGGTCCGCTTGCGCAACCAGCCCCGCAGCACGCGACGTTCACGCTCGGACAACTCCAACGACAACGGCTTCGGACCCGGCATCCCCCCACCCTACAACCGCCAATGAACTAACGACTCAGGACGCTAGGGATCGGTGCACCCCTGGAGGTAAAAAAGGTATGTTCGACTTATGGGGACTTCCTCATTTCGGACTTCCTTTTCATTCCGGGACCTCGCTTCATGATCGAGAAGAATCAATGGATGAGTGATTTTGTGCGTGAGGGGCATCCGGCTATTCCGAGGAAAGTACTTCCTGACGTAGGCGGAATGCTCCACTGGGGACACTCTATCGAGGGTGATCAATTCTTTCTTGAGGATCGGGGTGGGGGGAAATGGACGGTTTCCGCTTTTCGTAGAAATTGGGGTGACTGGTATGAGTCCGATGAAACCCTGGTCAACTGGCTGCTCGGAGTCTTCCATGGGCATACGGCCAGCGAGTGGATGCCAGAGTGGCCGAGGGATCATTGGTTCGAACCTGCTTGACAACGGCTACTGGCGTTGAACTCGTGGAGTCGTAGGAGTTGACGGATCGCCTTCGGGGAATAGATTGGGGGCGTGGCGCTGCCGACTCACGACCTCACCGGCTCGGGCACGGACCTGCGTAACCTGGCCACCTGCTCGCGCCAGGCAAACACTGCCGCGCGCGGCGACGGCCGGATAAACGACCATATGTTCTCCTACGAGAGCCGGGTGAAGGAGGCAGTCGAAAACGGTCAGGTGGTCCACTACACGGTGACACCCAAGTACTCGGACGCATGGACCGTGCCAGTCTCCTTCGAGATCTCAGCCCGGGGTATCATGCCCGACGGCTCTCCCGGCATAGCGTTCCGCCAACCCGTCCCAAACTCTGTCTACAGTCCACGCAGTGGCTGGAAGAGCATGGGCACGGTGACTGACAGCCGCACCGGCCTTCCGGTACCGACCGGCCCGCTACCCTAGGCATGAGAAGGGGCAGTTATGAGCTGGTTCGATGAGCTGATGGCCGTGATGCCCTCTCACTCCGGGGCTGGTGATGTCGTGGACTGGGCTGCCGTGGAGTCGAGTTGGGGCACTCCCTTTCCCTACGACTTCAAATGTTCATGGCCGAGTACGGTGAGGGTGCGATCGACGACTACTTGAGCGTGCTGCTCGCCGAGCCCCACGACGGTTTCGATGGCATTCCCGACTACATGGGGATGGCTGATGAGTCACGGAACGCAGAGGACCTCTGGCCGGCTGGGCCCGGCCGGCCACGGCTCATCGCGTGGGGCCTGGACTCCAGCGCAGACATTCTGTGCTGGAAGGCCGACGACGACAATCCGGGCAAGTGGCCCGTTGTGGTATGGAGCCGTGGCGGGGGATGCTGGACGGAACACTCGGGCGGAATGGCCGAGTTCCTGTGCCACGTGTTTCGCATGGAGTTCGACCGCTGCCCCCTGGGCGATCTGACTCTGTGGGGTGCCTCTGCGCCACGATTCCTCCATCGCGACGAGCAGCAGCGACTCCGGGACTCCGGAATCAATCCGTGGACGGGAGAGCCCGACCCGTACGCGGGGATGTTCGGCGACTGACACGGCCGGTCTGGCTGGACGCTTGGCGTCCATGATGCATGCGAGATGCCTGACTCCCACCAGTGTGGCTGGCCCCCCGCCACCGTGCAGACGCCGACCGTTCAGGGCCCCGAACATCCCTGCCGCCTGGCCGTATGTCCGGACCCACCGCGACTCCAACACGCTCACCAGCACAGGTCCTTCCTGGGTGAGCCTGGGGCAGCCATTGATCAACATGCCGCGCGTCTGGCGTTGTGGAGAGAGCAGGGCTCAGAAGCCAATTCCCACCTCACTGAGGCGGGGCCGCCCGGCTGGACCCTGACAGAGGGAGCACAGGGCCGGTTCCGGTCAGGGCCAGATGTCGAGTACCTCGGAGACCGGGCGGCGCGGGGTGCGGGGGCCCTTGGGGCCGTGGCCGAGGCGGAGGAGCATTTGGGGGTGGCCGGCGCCGGTGACCGGGTCGCGCAGGAGCCAGCGGACGTCGGGGCGTTCGAGGGGCTGGGTGACGAGGGAGCCGACCAGGCCCTCGGTGGTGGCCAGCAGCAGGAGGCGTTCCATGGCCTGGCCGGCCCGCAGCCAGTCCTCGGGGCGGTCGTGGGTCGTGCTGAGGCAGGCGATCTGGGGTTCCGCCTCGAAGACCGCGGTGGCGCGGCCCGTCACCTGGCGGGTGCCCGCGAAGTCCCGTACGGCCGCGCCGCCCCCGCTGCGGGCGGGGCCGAAGGCGTAGTCCGGGACTCCGTCGTCCGCGAAGTTCACCGACGGGGCGTCGGTGCGGGTCCACTCCGCCAGTTCCCGGCGGGCCGCGGGGTCGGCGCGTTCGCTGGTCTCGGCCTCCCGGACCAGTTCCAGCAGGTATTGCAGGTGCCACGGGGAGGGGAAGGCCAACTCGGCGCCCTCGCGGCGGGCCGTCTCGGTGAGCGTGGTGCGCAGGTCGTCGGGGATGGGGTCCTCGTCGAACGGGAAGCGGCTGCTGTGGCGTTCGGTGACGGCCGGGTGCAGTGAGGCGAGGTCGGCGTCGCCGGTGCCCGGCCCGACGAGGCGCACGGCCGCGACGAACGTGGGGTCGGCGGCGTCGGGCAGCAGCCGGGTCCTCACGTGCCAGCCGCCGTGGGCGAGGGCGACCCGCAGGTTCAGCAGGGCGGCGCCGCAGCCGATGTGCAGGCTGCGGGCGCGCGGGTCGGTGTACGGCAGGGCGCGGTCGAAGTCGGCGTACAGCTCGAAGGTGCGCAGGTGCCGCAGGTAGCGGAAGCGCCAGGGCTGCGCGTTGTGCAGCGAGGGGGCGGCGACGGCGTCACCGACCAGACTGATCACGTCTTCGTCGGACGGGGTGCGGACGTTCACCGGTTTCTCCGTGTCTTCCGGGGAACCCAGGGCCTTGGGTCGTGGATCGTGGGTCTTGGGTCCCGCATGTGCGTGTCATCAGGTGCCGGTCGGCTGTTCCGCCGCCAGGCCGGGTTCGGGCACCGGGCGGTGCCGGGGTCCGGTGAGTTCGCAGCGCACGTCGACCACGCCCTCGACGGAGCGCACCAGCCGTTCGGCCAGCAGCACGACCGACACGTCGCGGACCGGGCCCGCGAGGGTGACCACGCCCTCGTTCACCTGGACCCGGACCGGTCCGATGCCGTCGGGGAAGCGGCCGCCGACGACCCGGTGGCGGACCTCGTCGGCGATCTCCTGGTCGGGCCTGAGGAAGACCCGGAGCAGGTCGCCGCGGCTCACGATGCCCTGGAGCACGCCGTCGGCGTCGACGACGGGCAGGCGTTTGACGCCGCGCCGTGCCATGAGGCGGGCGGCGGCGGCCAGGGGCGCGTCGGGGTCCACCGTGACGGCGGGGGACGTCATCAGTTCCGTCACCGTGCCCGCCCTCGCCTTCTCGCGACCGGCGACGGGTCCGGTCCTCGTGTGGGCGGCCTCGTCGCTGTCGCGGAACTCCTCCTTGCGCAGCAGATCGGCCTCGGAGACGACGCCGACCACCCGGTTGTCCGGGTCGAGGACGGGGAGGGCGCTGATCCCCTGGGTGCGCAGGGTCCGCACGATCTCCTTGAAGCCCGCCCCGGCGGCCAGCGCGACGACGGAGCGGGTCATCACGCCGCTCACGGTGCATGCGGAGCCGTACATCGCTTCCTCCAGGGGTGACGGCGCTGCCGACGTGTCCAGCATCTGCCCGCCCCGCCGGTGCGGGCATGGGCCGAACGGCCCTCTGCTGTCGGGACCGGCCGGACTCGCACCGGGCCGGTCGGCGGGGTGACGCTGGAGACGGCACACCGTCCTGCGAGCCGAGGAGCTTGGCGTCATGGACCGATACGTGTACGACTTCACCGACGGCGGGCGTGAGCTGGCCGGTCTGCTCGGCGGCAAGGGCGCGAACCTCGCCGAGATGACCCGGCTCGGCCTGCCGGTCCCCCCGGGCTTCACCCTCACCACCGAGGCGTGCCGCGCCTGTCTCGCGTCCGGTGCGGAACCCCCGGGACTGACCGCCGAGGTCTCCGACCACCTGGCCGCGCTGGAGCGGGCGGCCGGGCGGCGGCTGGGACAGCGGGACGACCCGTTGCTGGTGTCCGTACGGTCGGGGGCCCGGTTCTCCATGCCCGGCATGATGGAGACGATCCTCGACGTGGGGCTGAACGACGACTCGGTGGCCGGTCTGGCGGAGGTCTCCGGCAGTGAGCGCTTCGCCTGGGACTCGTACCGTCGACTCGTACAGATGTTCGGCAGCACGGTGATGGGTGTCGACGCGGCCCTGTTCGAGGGGGCGCTGGACCGGCTGAAGGAGCTGCGGGGCGTCCCGGACGACGTGCACCTGGACGCGGCGGACCTGGCCCGGCTCGTGAAGGAGTACAAGGGGCTGATCCGCCGCGAGACCGGCGAGGACTTCCCGCAGTCCCCGGCGGAGCAGCTCCGGCGTGCGGTGCTGGCCGTCTTCGCGTCCTGGAACGTCGAACGGGCGCGGCTGTACCGGCGTCGCGAGCACATCCCCGACGACCTCGGCACCGCCGTGAACGTGCAGCGCATGGTCTTCGGCAATCTCGGCTCCGACTCGGGCAGCGGCGTCGCCTTCACCCGCGACCCGGCCACGGGACGGCGCGGCCTGTACGGGGACTACCTGCCCGACGCGCAGGGCGAGGACGTCGTCGCCGGCATCCGCAACACCGTCCCGCTGGCGGAGCTGGAGCGCCTGGACCCGCGGTCCTACGGGCAGCTCCTGGCGCACATGGAGACCCTGGAGCGGCACTACCGCGATCTGTGCGACATCGAGTTCACCATCGAGCGCGGGACGCTGTGGATGCTCCAGACCCGGGTGGGCAAGCGCACCGCCGAGGCGGCCTTCGCCATCGCCTCCGCGCTGGCGGACGAGGGGCTGATCGGCGCGGACGAGGCCCTCGCGCGGGTGAGCGGGGAGGGCTTGGCGCGGCTGATGTTCCCCCGCTTCGACGCCTCCGCGACCGGTGAACCCCTGGCCCGCGGCCTGCCGGCCTCGCCGGGCGCCGCGGTCGGCGCGGCGGTCTTCGACTCGGCGGAGGCGGTACGGCGCCACGCCGCCGGTGAGCCGGTGGTGCTGGTGCGCCAGGAGACCACCCCGGACGACCTGCCCGGCATGGTCGCGGCCCAGGCGGTGCTGACGAGCCGGGGCGGCAAGACCTCGCACGCGGCCGTGGTCGCCCGCGGCATGGGACGGGTCTGCGTCTGCGGCGCCGAGGAGCTGGCCGTGGACACCGTGGCCCGGCGGCTGACCACCGCGGACGGCACCGTCGTCGAGGAGGGCACCGTCCTGTCCGTGGACGGCTCCGCGGGCACCGTGTACCTCGGCGCGGTGCCGCTGGTCGACTCCGCGGTGATGCGCCGGCTGGAGTCCGGTGCGGACGAGGGCGCCGGCGCCGACGAGGCGTCGGCCGGGGTGGCGGACGCCGTCGGCCGGGCGCTGGCCCACGCGGACGCGGTACGGCGGCTGGAGGTCAGGGCCAACGCCGACACGCCGGAGGACGCCGCGCGCGCCCGCCGGTTCGGTGCCCAGGGCATCGGGCTGTGCCGTACCGAGCACATGTTCCTGGGCGAGCGGCGCCATCTGGTCGAGCGGATGATCCTGGCGGACAGCGACGCCGGACGCGACCGGGCGCTCGAGGCCCTGCTGCCGCTGCAACGCGAGGACTTCGCGGGCATCCTGGCGGCGATGGACGGGCTGCCGGTCACCATCCGTCTGCTCGACCCGCCGCTGCACGAGTTCCTGCCCGACCGTCTGGAACTCGCCACCCGCCTCGCCGCCGCCGAGGCCCGCGGGGAGGCCCCGGACGCGCACGACGCCACGCTGCTGGACGCCGTGAACCGCATGCACGAGGAGAACCCGATGCTCGGGCTGCGCGGCGTCCGGCTCGGCCTGGTGGTGCCGGGGCTGGTCGCCATGCAGGTCCGGGCGGTGGGCGAGGCGGTGGTGGAACGGCTCCGGGCGGGCGGTGACCCCCGGGCGGAGATCATGGTGCCGCTCGTCGGCGACGTCACCGAGTTCCGGCTGGTGCGCGCGGAGGTGGACCGGGTTCTGGCGGAGGTCTCCGAGGCGGCCGGCACGCCGGTCGTCTGCCCGGTCGGCACCATGATCGAGCTGCCGCGGGCGGCGCTCACCGCCGGGCGGATCGCCGAGGACGCCGAGTTCTTCTCCTTCGGCACCAACGATCTCACCCAGACCACCTGGGGCTTCTCCCGCGACGACGTCGAGGCGGCCTTCTTCTCCGCCTATCTCGACAAGGGCGTCTTCGCCGCCTCGCCCTTCGAGACGATCGACCGCGTGGGGGTCGGACGGCTGGTGGAGATCGCGGTCGCCGAGGGCCGGGCCGTCCGCCCCGCCCTGGAGACGGGCGTGTGCGGCGAGCACGGCGGGGACCCGGAGTCGGTGCACTTCTTCCACGGCGTCGGCCTCGACTACGTCTCCTGCTCGCCGTTCCGGGTCCCGGTGGCGCGGCTGGAGGCCGGGCGGGTCGCGCTGGAGGGGGCCGGGCCGAGCGACAGCCGGTGAGCCGCGCGGAGCACTCCGTGAGGGCCGAACGGCCCCGCGGGCCGGGCCCGGGTGGCCCGTGGCCTCCGGCGCCGGACGGAGGCAACCTGGAAGCAGTGATGGCGCGCGCCACCCGCCCCCGCTGACCGGCCGCGCCCCGGGAAGAGAAGGAGCGGTGCCATGACCTCCACCACCACACTGGCCGCGGGCCTCCCGGTGGAACACCGGGAGCGGCTGATGCGCCTCGCCCGCGAGGTGTCCTTCGACGAGGGTGCGCGTCTTTTCGAGGAAGGCATGCCCGCCGACCGCTTCTGGATCGTCCGCACCGGTACCGTCACCCTCGACCTGAGCGTGCCCGACCGCCGCCCCGCCGTCATCGAGTCGCTGGGCCACGGCGAACTGGTCGGCTGGTCTTGGCACTTCCCGCCGTACCTGTGGCATCTGGGCGCGGAGGCGATGACCCCGGTGCGGGCCTGGGAGTTCGACGCGGCGGCCGTGCGGGCGCTGTGCGAGCGGGACCCGGGGTTCGGCCGGGCGGTCGCCGTCTGGGTCGGCGCGGTGATCTCCGACCGGCTGCACGTGGCCCGGATCCGGCTGCTCGACCTGTACGCACCCCACGGGAGCGGCACCCTGCTGTGAGCGCCTGAGGACTGTGAGCGCCTGAGGACGTGAAAGAAGCGTGGCCGGAGCGATCCGGCCGCGCACATTCATGCCCGGCGGCTCAGGTGAACACGTACACCCCGTACATGGTCCGGCCGCCCAGCAGTTCGCGGCCGGTGACGAGTCCGGGCTCGATACGGACGAAGATCTCGGCCGGCCACGACAGCCACGAGCGCGGTCCGCTCCTCGTCAGGCGTTGCCACTCGGCGGGGTCGGTGACCACCGCGGCGAGTCCGGTGACGACGACGCTCCAGCCCGTGTTGGCCGCCGCGTCGACCCGGTCGACCTCGAAGGCGACCACCGAGCCGTCGACCGCGTGGGCCATCTCGGACGCCGCCGAGGTGCGCAGCAGCACGGAGCCGTCCCGGTCGATCAGGAAGTGGACCGGCAGGACGGCGGGCAGCGCGTCGTGCGTGAAGACGACCCGGCCCACGTCCGCCAGCGCCAGCCGGTGCAGGCATTCCTGCCGGTCCAGTTCGCGGAATCCGTCGTTGCGGTACATGAGCCGGTCGTCTCTCGCGTGGGGTGCCGTCTTGTGACGGCTGGTGTCACACCGTGTCGGCGGCGACGACGTCGCGCCGGGGGCCGCCGAGGACCACCTTCAGCGCTCCGGTGTCCGCCGCGCCGGCGAAGACCTCGTACGCCTCCTCCATGCGCTCCAGCGGGAAGGTGTGCGTCACCAGCTGGGAGGTGGGCAGCTTCCCGGCCGCCGCCATGCGCAGCAGCGTCGGGGTGGTCCGGGTGTCGACCAGGCCCGTGGTGATGGTGACGTCCTTGATCCACAGGTCTTCCAGGTGCAGGGTCGCCGGCTTGCCGTGCACGCCGACGTTGGCGACGTGCCCGCCCGGGCGCACCATGCGGGTGCACATCTCGAAGGTCTCCGGCACGCCCACGGCCTCGATGACGACGTCGGCGCCCAGGCCCCCGGTGAGGTCCGCGACCAGTTGCTCCGGCGCCTCCGCGGCGTCGGCGACGGCGTCGGCACCGAGTTTGCGGGCGGCCTCCAGCCGGGCGGCGGCGACGTCCACGACGACGATCCGTTCGGGGCCGTACAGCCGTGCCGTGGCGATGGCGGCCAGGCCGATGGGTCCGGCGCCGACCACGACGACGGTGTCCCCGGGACGGACGCACCCGTTGAGCACGCCCACCTCGTAGGCGGTCGGGAAGATGTCGGCCAGCAGTACGGCGTCCTCGCTGGTGACCGCGCCCGGCAGCGGGTGCACGGAGAGGTCCGCGAAGGGGACGCGGACGTACTCGGCCTGCGTGCCGTCGATCAGGTGGCCGAGGATCCAGCCGCCTCCGCCGAGGCACTGCCCGTAGACGCCCTCGCGGCAGTAGCGGCACCGTCCGCAGGCGGTGATGCAGGACATCAGCACGCGGTCCCCGGGGCGTACGGTGCGCACGTCCCCGCCGACCTCGACGATCTCGCCGACCGCCTCGTGGCCGAGGACGGTCCCGGGGCGCACCTCGGGGACGTCGCCCTTGAGGATGTGCAGGTCGGTTCCGCAGATGGTGACGGCATCGACCCGTACCACGGCGTCGGTGGGTTCCTTGAGGTCCGGATCGGGGACGTCCTCCCATGCGGACTGGCCCGGCCCGTGGAACACGTAACCCTTCATCGTGAGGCTCACCCTTTCTGCGCTCGGGAGCATCCGGGGTCCCGGTGACCGTTGCTCGGCGGGCGGGTCCTCGACCGTCGGTGCGACGGGGATTGCCCCATGACTCCAGAGTGGGCCCGGCACCGTGCGCGCGCATGGGGCCGGTCGGCCCTCGCGCCCGCCCGACCGTCACGACCGCGGCGCGGCGCCCTCACCTCGCTGATCCACCGGCACCCGCCACACCAGCCGGGTGCCGCCGCCCTCCGGGCACTCCAGCCGCATCTCCCCGCCGAGCTTGCGGGCGCGTTCCTCCAGGTTGCGCAGCCCGCTGCGGCGGCCGTCGGGCGCGATGCCGACCCCGTCGTCACACACCGTGAGCCGGACCCACGTGCCGTCGGTCTCCAGCACGACGTCGGCATGGCTCGCGTGGGCGTGCCGGGCGATGTTGGTCAGGGACTCCGTCAGTACCGCCACGACGTGGTCGGCGGTCTCCCTCGGTACGTTGGTGTCGAGCAGTCCCTCCATGCGGAGGCCGGGCGCGAAGCCCAGCACGGGCACCGCCTCGCCGACGGCGCGCACCGCACGGGTGCGCAGCATCGACGCCGTCGGCGACGTCGTGTCGTCCTCCCGGGACCGCAGCCCGAAGATCGTCGAGCGGATGATCTTTATCGTCTCGTCGAGGTCGCCCACGGCGCGCTGCACGCGTGCCGCGGCCCTGTCGTGCTCGATGAAGCGTCCCGCGCTCTGGAGGGTCATCCCCGTGGCGAAGAGCCGCTGGATGGCCAGGTCGTGCAGGTCGCGGGCGATGCGGTCGCGGTCCTCGAGGATCGCGATCTGCTCCGCGTCCCGACGGCGTTCGGCCAGTTCCATGGCGACGGCGGCCTGCGCGGCGAACACCTGGAGCGGTTCCGTCTCCTTCTCGGTGAAGGCGGGTCCGCCCGTCTCGCGCACGAGCAGGACCACGCCGCGCAGCCGGTCGTCGGAGCCGATGGGGACGGCCACCGCCGGGCCGAGTCCGGCGAAGCGCGGCGGCCCCGCCGTGATCCTCGCGTCGTCCGACACGTCCTGGCTGCTCACGGGCGTGCCCCGGGTGAACGCCTCTCCCATGAGGCTGCCCCGCACCGGCAGCACCAGTCCGTGCCAGCTCTCGGCCTCACACCCGATCGCCAGCTCGACGGCCAGGTTCTCGGTGCCCGGCACCGGCAGCGCCACAACGCCGAGGGCGGAGACCGTGATCTCCCGGGCCCGCTCGGCGATCAGCCGCAGCACGTCGCCCTGCTCGGCGCCGGACATCAGGGTGTGCATGATCTCGGCGTTCACCTGGAGCCAGCGTTCCCGCAGCCGGGACTCCTCGTACAGCCGCGCGTTGTCGATCGCCACGCCCGCCGCCACGGCCAGGGTGGCCAGCACCGACTCGTCGTCCTCGTCGAACTCCAGCCCGCCGCGCTTCTCCGTCAGGTACAGATTGCCGAAGACGTGGTCGCGCACACGGATGGGAACGCCGAGGAAGGTGTTCATCGGCGGGTGGTGGGCGGGGAAGCCGTACGAGGCGGGGTGGTCGGAGAGCTTGGCCAGGCGCAGCGGCTCGGGGTGCCGGATCAGCTCGCCCAGGATGCCGTGCCCCTCGGGATAGTGGCCGATGCGGGCGATCTCCTCCTCGCCGATCCCCACCGTGTAGAAGGCGGACAGCCGCACGCCGTCCGGGCCGATCACGCCCAGCGCCGCGTACTCGGCGTCGACCAGGGTCGCCGCGGCCTCCACGATGCGGCGCAGTGCCTGTTCCAGGTCGAGTTCCCTGCCGACCGACAGCACCGCCTCCAGCAGGCTGTGCACCCGGTCCTGGGTGCCGCGGGCCGCGTCCAGCCGGAGCTGCAGCTCGCCCAGCAACTCGTCCAGCCTCAGTTGCGGCAGCCGTACGCCGGCCTCCCTCGCCCGTCCCGACCTTCCCACCGCCGGCCTCCGTGCGCCCATGGACGGCGGCACCACCGGGCCGCCCTTCTGTCACGGTAACGGCTCGGGAATGCTCCCGACACGTGGGTCGGACGGTCAGTGCCCCGCTTCCCGCGCGCGGTCCTGTGCGTGGGTGGCGATGACGGCGGCCTGGATACGGCGCTCCACGCCCAGTTTGGCCAGCAGGCGGGAGATGTGGTTCTTGACGGTTTTCTCCGCCAGGTAGAGCCGCTGCCCGATCTGGCGGTTGGTGAGCCCCTCGCCGATGAGGTCCAGGATGTCCCGCTCCCGTTCGGTCAGACCGACCAGCGCCTCCGGCTGCGCCTCCTCCCGTTCCCGGCCGCCGCGCAGCCGCGCCAGCAGTTTCGCGGTGGCGCTCGGGTCCAGCAGCGACTGGCCGCGGGCCACGGTGCGCACGGCCGAGACGAGGTCCGAGCCCTCGATCTGCTTCAGCACGTACCCGGCCGCGCCCGCCATGATCGAGTCGAGCAGCGCCTCCTCGTCGTCGAACGAGGTCAGCATCAGACAGGCCAGGTCGGGCATGGCCGACCGCAGCTCCCGGCACACGCTCACCCCGTCGCCGTCCGGCAGCCGTACGTCCAGCACCGCCACGTCCGGCCGCAGCGCGGGCACCCGCACGAGCGCCTGCTCGGCGGTGGCCCCCTCACCGACCACGGTGATGTCCGGTTCGTCGTCCAGGAGGTCGTGCACCCCTCGCCGGACGACCTCGTGGTCGTCCAGGAGGAAGACCTTGATCACGCCTGCCCGGCCGGCCTGCTCGCTGTCCGTCATCGATCGCTCCTCAAGGGTGCCGTCCGTCCAAGGGTCAGTCTTCCCCCGGCCCGGGACCACCGGCCAGGGCCGGTCAGCCCTCTTCGGGCACCGGGCCCCACCCCGGCAGGTCCAGCTCGGCGCGGACCGTCTTGCCGACGGGTACCCGGTCGAAGACGCCCCACCGGTCGGCCAGCGCCTCCACGAGCAGCAGGCCCCGGCCGCCCTCCGCGTCCGCCTTTGGGGCGGCTCCCTCCGGGGCGGACGGGCGGCGCTCTCCCCTGCTGTCGGACACGTCGATCCGCAGCGTGTACGCGTCCAGCCGCAGCAGCACCTCGATGTCCCGCCCCGGCACCCGCCCGTGCGTCACGGCGTTCGCCGCCAGCTCGGCCACGAGCAGCGCGGCCGTCTCCGAAATCGCCGAGCCGTACGGGACGCCCCACGCGTCCAGCCGGTGCAGCGCGAGATGCCGGGCCAGGCGGGCGCCGCGCGGAGTCGAGCTGAACCGCTGGGTGAACACACGTGCGGTGACCGGGAGTCGGGGGGTGGAAGCTGGTCTCATGCCGCCCATCCCACCTGCGGCGACGCCCTGCCACCAGATCAACGACCGGTACGCAGGGTCAGCGTACGGGTACGGACGGTGGACAGTAGGAGTAACCGTCCGTGACGATGGGCCCGTTGAGCTGGGCGTGACGGGTGGGAGGTGTCCTGGATGACGGACGGCACGGGCGGCGCGGGGGAACCGGAGGCGTCGGACAGCCTCAAGGCGTTCGGCGAGGTCGTCAAGGCGTTCCGCAAACGCGCGGGGCTGACACAGGAGGAGTTCGCGCCACGCGTGCGGTACTCGGTGCCGACGGTGGCCTCGATCGAGCAGGGGCGTCGGTTCCCTCCGGGGGATTTCGTGGCCCGCGCGGAGGAGGTCCTGGACGCGTTCGGAGCGCTGCGGGGTGCGGCACGGCATCTGTCACGGCAACCGGGGTTGGCGAGCTGGTTCAGGCAGTGGGCACGCTTCGAGGCGGAGGCGGTGAGTCTGTACACCTATGAATGCCGGGTGGTGCCGGGGTTGTTGCAGACGGAGGCGTATGCGCGGGCGGTGTCTTTCAGCGTGCCGCCGCTGCCCGCCGAGGAGGAGATGAACGAGCGGATCGCCGCGCGCATGGCCCGGCACGAACTCCTGGCGACGAGCCGGAAACCGCCGACTGCGTTCAGTTTCATCGTGGAGCAGGCGGTCCTGGAACGCTGCACGGGTGGCGTGGAGGTGACGCGGGAACTGTATGACCACCTGCTGTCCGTCGTCGAGCGTCACTGGAACGTGGAGTTTCAGTTGATGCCGCTGCGACAGCCGGTGCATGCGGGGCTGGACGGTCCGATGCAGCTGGCCGAAACACCCGAGAACCGGTGGTTCGGCTACTCGGAGGGGCAGGAGAACGGGCGGCTCATCACCGCATCGAAAGAGATCAGCCGACTTCACCAGCGCTATGCCAAGATGCGTTCACAGGCCCTGACCCCCGAGGACTCCCTGGGCCTGTTGAAGCGAATGCGAGGAGCGCTGTGAACACGTCCGACCTGGTCTGGTTCAAAAGCACTTACAGCAGCGGCAGTGACGGCGACTGCGTCGAGGTCGCCCTGTCCTGGCACAAGTCCAGCTACAGCAGCGGCAGCCAAGGCGACTGCGTCGAGGTCGCGACCTGCCCGGAGACGATCCACGTCCGCGACTCCAAGGCGCCCCACGCCGCACAGCTCGCCCTCTCCCCCACGGCGTGGGCACCTTTCCTCACCTACGCCGCGTCAGTCACCCGCTGACAACGGGTTGGCCAGCGGCCGGTACCGTGCCGCCGCTCCGTCCGCGTCGGTCCAGCGGAGCAGCAGGTTGGTCTTCGCGGGCAGCGTCGGCGCGGTGAGGAGAGCCGGGATCTCGGGCAGGTCGTGGCGGGCCAGAGCCGTGCGCAGGGCACCACGCGGGTCATAGTCCGGGTGATGCTCGGCGAGGGCGCCCGCGATCTCCAGCAGGTGGTTGACGACGAGGCAGTACACCAGTCGCTCCCAGCCCGCCGCGCGGGGCGTGTCCGGCAGGAGTTTGACGCCCTCGGCGTCCCGGAAGAGGGCCTGCACCGGGATTCCCGTCGCGTCCACCGCGACCAGCGTGTTCTGGAGGTGTGCCTCCAGGACGACGCCGTCGTCGGCGAAGGCGGTCAGGACGGGCGGGACGACCGCGTCGAGGTACGCCTCCCACCAGGCGGCCGGGTCGGGCGTGGCCGCCAGGGGGCTGCCGGGGAAGCCCTCCGCCAGGGCGGCGGCGAGCAGCGGGGTCGCTCCGGGCAGCAGGCTCGCGCGCAGTCCGTCGCGGACCACGACGGCGAGTTCCTCGAAGGCGAAGTCGGCGGTGCGGTAGCCGCGGTCGGCGAGCCAGGCGGCGGGCGGGCCGACCGACTCGAAGGCCTCCGTGACGGCCGTGTCGGTGCGGCGCAGTTTCAGCAGGTCGTGGCGCCACAGGCGGCGGATGTCGTTGGTGATGCGCACGTCGAGGCTGAACTTCAGGAACAGGTCCTGGCCGGGCGGGTACTCCGGTGCGTAGACCGTGCGGATGGCCGCCGTGGGCCACACCGGGAAGCCGGTGGTGCCCAGCAGGATCAGCCGTCCGTCGGCGAAGGCCGGGGCGAGGGCCGTCGCCGTGAGGTCGAGCTGCCAGGGGTGGGCGGGCAGCAGCCGGTAGCCGGGCGGGGCCTGGCCGAGGGCGTCCAGGGCGGCGGTGTCGCCCTCCTCCACGACCGTGTCGGCGCGCACGCCGAGCACCGTCAGCGGGAACCGGGCGTACGCCTCCGGGGCGTAGGGGAGCCACGCGGTGTGCGGGCCGCCGCCGCGCGCCTTGGGGGCGGGGTGGTGGGGGTGGCCGGTGAGCAGGGACTGCTCGGAGAGCAGATAGGGGTCGCCGGGCGGGAGTGCCGCCGCGCGTGCCCGCAGCAGCGCGGCGACCGCGTTTCGGCTGCCGGTCATCTCGGCGGGCAGCTCGTGGTTGGCCCAGCCGGTGTGGTGGCGCAGCGCCTCGGCGACCAGGGCCACCAGTCCGTCGTGGCCGACGCGCTGCCAGCGGTCCACCGCGTACACCTCCGGGTCGGCGGGGCGCCGGCCGCCGCGGACCCGGAGCAGCCGTCCGCCGGGCAGCCGGTACACCGGGCGGTCGCCGGGGGCCGGTTGTGGTTCGGCCACCTCGCGCAGCAGGCAGTTCAGCAGGGGCACCACCGCGTGGGCGTCGGCGCGTTCCGCGACGTCGTCCCGGGGAGCGGCGTCGGTGCCGGAGGACGGGGGCAGGAGATCCACGCGTTCCACTCGTTCCCTACGGTCTGTCAGAGGGCGGGGCGATCAGTATGTCTCCCGTGGTCCCATCGTCGTGACGTCCCGCTCGTTCCCGTCACGTACCCGAGGAGCCGCCCGTGCACCCTCCCGCCACCGCCGAGGCCGAGGTCGCCGACGAACTGGCCGCCGTCCGGCCCGGTCTCCTGTCCCGGTACACGGCCGGGCTGTCCGGCGCCCGCGCGGCCGTGCTGACCAGGCTGTGGCGGGCGCTCGCGTACGAGCCGCTGCCGTGGATCACGGGACGGGAGTCCGCGCGGGGCGGGCTCGTCCTGCGGCTCGGGGACGGCCGGCGGCTGTACGGTCCGGACGCCGACCCGTACCGCACCGACGCGTACGTCACCGCCGTACGCCTCCACGGCACCCCGTACGACGATCCGGCACGGCTGATGACGGACCTCGCCGTGCCGCACTCCGCGGGCCTCGCCGCCGAACTGGGGCACAGCGCCGCGTCCATGGCCCTGTCGCGGGCGGGCCGGGAGAATCACCCGGACGAGTGGCCGGAGAGCGAGTGGGGCTGGGAGCAGCGGGTGGTCGACGGTCATCCTTTCCATCCCAACTGTCGTTCCCGGCCGGGCTTCTCGGTGGCCGAGCAGCTCGCCTACGGGCCCGAGCACGGACCGGTGGTGGAGCTGGGGCTGCTGCCCGTCCCGGCCGGTGAGTGCCTGCTGACGGGGGCGTGGCCCGCGGAACTGCGGTACGGCGGGCGGCTGTTGCTCCCGGTGCACCCGTGGCAGGCGGCGCACGTGCTGAAGCGGCACGGCGAGGCGACGCTCGCCGCGCATCCGCTGATGTCGCTGCGCACGCTCGCCGTGCCCGGCGGCCCGCAGGTGAAGACGGCGCTGAGCGCGCGGCTGACGTCCTCGGTGCGGGACATCTCCGTCGCCTCGGTCGCCGCGTCGGACACCCTGTCGGCGTTCGGCCAGGCCCTGGCGGCCCGCACCGACGGTCTGCTGCACGTCACCCGCACCCTGGGCGCGGCCACCGCGCACTCCCCCGACCTGGCCGCCGTCCTGCGCGAACCGCCCGGGGCGTACGCGGCGCCCGGCGAGCACGTCGTCCCGGTGGCGGCGGTGGCGACCACCGGGCTGCCCCGGTCGCCGGGGTGGCTCGAACGCTTCGCGCGCCTGTGCCTGACCGTGGGGCTGGGTCTGCTGGAACTGGGCGTGGCCCTGGAGGCGCACGGCCAGAACCTGCTGGTGGTGCTCTCGGCGTCGGGCGAACCGCTGCGCCTGGTCTACCGCGATCTGGCCGACATCCGGGTCAGCCCGGCCCGCCTGGCCCGGCACGGCACACCGGTCCCGGAGCTGCCTGCGCGGATGTTCACCGACGATCCGGCGGCCCTGCGCCGCAAGCTGTTCGGCTCGCTGGTCGCCGGCGCGCTCGCCGGGGCGGCGGGCTCGGGGCCGGTGCTGGGCGCGGTGCTGGAACCGGTCCTCGGCGAACTGCCGTCCACGCCGGACCTCGTGGCCCTGCGCGAGGAGCGGCTGCCGGTCAAGGCGCTGACGCTGATGCGCATGTCGCGGGAGCGGAGCGGGGACTTGTGGGCCGAGCTGCCCAATCCGCTGTCGTGGAGGTGACGTTGTGGTGCCCGTGCGGTCTCGTTTTGGAGCACGGCACCCCGGATCAATAGGATCCGCCGATGATCACAAGAAAACGGCTGGCGGCGGGCGTCTGCGCCCTGGTCGCCGCACTGACGGCCGGGGTCGCCCTGCCGGCCGGTGCTGCCGCCGGTGAACCCACGGGCGAGGACGCGCCGAAGGTCGACCTCGTGCTCGACGTCAGCGGCTCGATGCGCACCCGGGACATCGACGGCGGCACCCGGATGGCCGCGGCGAAGCAGGCGTTCAACGAGGTGCTCGACGCGACGCCCGAGGAGGTGCAGCTCGGCATCCGGACGCTGGGCGCCGACTACCCGGGCGACGACCGCAAGACGGGCTGCAAGGACACCGCGCAGCTCTACCCGGTCGGCCCGCTGGACCGCACCGAGGCCAAGACGGCGGTGGCGACCCTGTCGCCCACCGGCTGGACGCCGATCGGACCCGCGCTACTCAAGGCGGCCGACGACCTCGACGGCGGCAACGGGTCCAAGCGGATCGTGCTGATCAGCGACGGCGAGGACACCTGCGCCCCGCTCGACCCGTGCGAGGTGGCCCGCGAGATAGCCGCCAAGGGCATCGGGCTGACCATCGACACGCTCGGCCTGGTCCCCAACGCCAAGATGCGGCAGCAGCTCAGCTGCATCGCCGAGGCGACCGGCGGCACCTACACCTCCGTGGAGCACACCGACGAACTCACCGACAAGGTGAACCAGTTGGTGGACCGCGCCGCCGACCCCGTGGTGACCCCGGTGGCCGTGAACGGCGCGGACGCCTGCGCGAAGGCACCCGAGCTGAAGTCGGGGCTTTACACCGACCGCGAGGAGTTCGGCAAGCAGCGCTGGTACCGGGTGGACGTGCTGCCCGGCGAGGAGCTGCGCGCCTCGGTGAGCGTCTCCGCCGACCGTGCCGTGAACCCGTCCTACGGCGTGCTGCTGCGGGCGGTCACGGTGCACGGCCGCGAGATCGTGCGCGGCGAGGCGGCGGACAACGGCCGTACCGACGTGATCTCGACCGGTCTGCGCTACCCGAAGCCGGAGATCGACGACGCGGACGGTGACAAGCCGGCCGCGGAGACCGTCTGTCTCCAGGTCACCAACTCCTTCTCCGTGGCTCCCGGCGTGAAGACCACGCCCGGTCTGCCGCTGGAGCTGACGGTCGACGTCGTGGACGGCCCGAGCCAGGCCGACGACGTGGCCGCCTTCGGCCTCGGGCGCGGCTGGTGGCTGCTCGGCGTGCTGGTGCTCGTCGGCTTCCTCGCCGGTCTGCTGTGGGGCTGGCTGTCGCGCTGGCGGTTCGCGGTCTGGAGGACCCACTGATGCGTATCACCCGAGTGCTGGGCACCGCCCTGCTGCTGCTCGGTCTCGCCGCGGCCCCCGCGGCGGCCGACGCCTCGCCCTCCGCGAGCCCGTCGGACGACGACGCCGCGCCGAGGACGGCGGGCACGTCCTTCCGTACGGCTACGGAGATCGAGCAGGGCCAGGAGGCCACCGCGAGCGGCTCCGCCGGCGACTACCTGTACTGGTCGTTCCCGGCGGACGCGGAGCAGCGGCCGACCGTGAAGGCCACGGTGAAGCTGCCCGAGACGCACGCCGCCCAGACCTGGCGGATCGACGTGTACGACGGTCTGCGCCGCCGCCAGGCCTGCCAGTGGGGCGCGCAGACGCGCACGGCGGCCGAGGGCGCGCCCACCGTGGAACTGGCGTGCGTGCTGCGCTCGGTCCGCGCCTGGTCCGAGCCGTGGGCGAACGACCCGCTGCCGGGCACGTACTACGTGCGGCTGACGGTGGTGAACCTGCCGACGTCCGACCTCGGTGTGCCGGTCGGCGCCGAGGTGCGGGTCGACTCGAAGGACATGGGCGGAGCCGCCGCCGTGGACGGCTCGCTGTCCGAGCCGCTGGTGCCGGGCATCGCGGTGACCTCCGAGAAGGACGACGGCTCGGAGCGCGGCGCGGTGCTGTCCGCGATCGAGCCCGAGGACGGCTGGTCGTCGGGCTGGTGGTCCGACCGCTGGGTGTGGACCGGGATCGGCGCCGTGCTGGCCGCGCTCGCGGGCATCGGCGGGTACGCGCTGACGCGCGGCTCCGGACGCCCGTCAAGGGTGCCGCCGGGCGCCTGAGCGACCGTGAGCACACCTGAGTGACCGTCAGGAGGCCCGCAGGCGGCGGGCCTCCTGCTGTCTCAGCCCGCCCTGAGCGCCTTGGCCGCCGTGCCCTCGCCGGTCACCTCGACCCGCCCGGCCCGCACCGCCTCCCGCAGCTCCAGCTCTCCTCGGCTGAGGGCCGCGCACGTACCGGCGTCCAGCGTCAGCCGGGCGTCGGGCTCCCCCGGCGCGGGCCCGTCGCCGTACACCGGCCCCTCCTGCGCACCGGCGTACAGGTGGAAGTCGCCCTCGTCCAGCCGGACTTCGACCAGCCCTTCCGTCACGCCCGCCGCGTGCAGGGCCCGCCCCAGGGGCAGCGCGGACCAGTGGGCCCGCACCGCGTCCGTGGGCCGCCGCTCCCCCAGCTCCCCGGCGCCCCACGCCCCGAGCGCCTCCAGCACCGGCAGCAACGCGCGGCCACGCGGCGTGAGTTCGTAGACGTACGCCGCTCCGGGCGGCGGCAGCCTGCGCCGGGTCGTCAGCCCGTCGCGCTCCATGTCCTTGAGCCGCGAGGCGAGGACGTCCGTGCTGACGCCGGGCAGATCGGCGTGCAGGTCGGTGTAGCGCCGCGGGCCGGCGAGCAGCTCCCGGACGATCAGCAGGGTCCAGCGGTCGCCGACGGCGTCGAGCGCACGGGCGGCGGAACAGTACTGGTCGTAGCTTCGGCGAGGTGACATGCGACGCAGTGTAGACAAGTTGTTGGACTTTCCAAGCTGCCACTTGGTAAAACCAAGTGACACCAGATGGCGGAGGGGATGCGGCGCATGGAGTTCCGGCAGTCGAACAAGCTCAGCGAGGTCTGTTACGAGATCCGCGGCCCGGTGATCGAGCACGCCGACGCGCTGGAGGCGGCGGGGCACAGCGTGCTGCGCCTGAACACCGGCAATCCGGCCCTCTTCGGCTTCGAGGCGCCGGAGGAGATCCTCCAGGACATGATCCGGATGCTGCCGCAGGCGCACGGCTACACGGACTCGCGCGGCGTCCTCTCCGCCCGCCGTGCCGTCGCCCAGCGCTACCAGGCCCTCGGCCTGGAGGTGGACGTGGACGACGTGTTCCTCGGCAACGGCGTCTCCGAGCTGGTCTCCATGGCCGTACAGGCGCTGCTGGAGGACGGCGACGAAGTCCTCGTCCCCGCCCCGGACTTCCCCCTGTGGACGGCGGTGACGACCCTGGCCGGCGGCAAGGCGGTGCACTACCTGTGCGACGAGCAGGCCGAGTGGTACCCGGACCTGGCCGACATGGAGTCGAAGATCACCGACCGCACCAAGGCGGTCGTCATCATCAACCCGAACAACCCGACCGGCGCCGTCTACCCCAAGGAGATCGTCGAGGGCATCCTCGACCTCGCCCGCCGCCACGGCCTGATGGTCTTCGCCGACGAGATCTACGACCAGATCCTGTACGACGACGCCGTCCACCACGCGGCCGCCGCCCTCGCCCCCGACCTGGTCGTCCTCACCTTCTGCGGCCTGTCCAAGACCTACCGGGTCGCGGGCTTCCGCTCCGGCTGGCTGGTGGTGACGGGGCCCAAGCAGCACGCGAAGGACTATCTGGAGGGCCTGACCATGCTGGCCTCCATGCGCCTGTGCGCCAACGCGCCCGCCCAGTACGCCATCCAGGCCGCGCTCGGCGGCCGGCAGTCCATCCGCGACCTGACCGCCCCGGGCGGCAGGCTCCGCGAACAGCGCGACGTGGCCTGGGAGAAACTGAACGAGATCCCCGGCGTCTCGTGCGTGAAGCCCAAGGGCGCGCTGTACGCCTTCCCGCGCATCGACCCGAAGGTGCACGCGATCCACGACGACGAGAAGTTCGTGCTGGACCTGCTGCTGCGCGAGAAGATCCAGGTCGTCCAGGGCACGGGCTTCAACTGGCCCTCCCCCGACCACTTCCGCGTCCTGACCCTGCCGTACGCGGACGACCTCGAGGCGGCGATCGGCCGGATCGGGCGCTTCCTGAGCGGGTACCGCCAGTAGCGGCCGGGGGCAGCCGGTGTGGTCAGCCCTTGCGGGTGAAGCGGACGCCCAGGTCGCAGGGGGTTTCCGGGTCTGACGTGGCGCACAGGGTGTCGCCGTCGTCGACGACCGTCAGCGTGATCCGGCAGGGCTCGTCGGACTCCTCGGTGAAGGACAGGCCGATCTCGGAACCCGACGTGGCCTCGGGCGAGGTCATGTACAGGCCGTCGTCGTCGGCGAAGAAGGCCCAGTCGCCGTCGCTGTGCCCGCCGGGGCAGCCGGTGTCGGCGAGCTTGCCCGCGTCCAGCCCGGACGCGGTGAAGGTGCGGCCGGCGGTGAGGGCGAGGGACGCCCCGTCGCCGGCCTGCCAGCTGCCGGTGACCCGGTCGGCGGAGACGGTCGCGGTCTCGGCGCCGCCGCACGCCGTGGCCGCCAGCAGGGTGATCAGCACGGCGGCCGTCCGGCGGACGGCGGGTGCGGAGGGTGTCTTGAGCACAGGGGAATCCTAGAAGGGTGCCGGATGTGCCGGTGGTCCGGGGCAGCGGGGCCGCCCCGGACCACCGGGTGTCTGTCACGGGCGCGGTGGTGCTACTCCAGCCACTCCGAGTAGTTCACGCACTCGTTGATGGGCCACTTCTCCTCCCACGAGAAGTCCTCGCGGACCGCCGCCCCGAAGGTGTCCTCGAACGCGGGGTTCCACGAGCGGGGGATCGCGTGGGTCGCGGACCGCCAGTCGGAGACGTTCCAGGCGGTGAACTTGAGGGTGACCGAACCCTTCTTCTTGTTGATCGAGCTGATCTTGGCCGTGGCGGTGTACGTGCCCAGGAAGGCGTCGGCCTGGTTGCTGGTGCCGATGGCACCGTTGGTCAGCACGCCGGCGACGTCGTTCGCGATGCCGCGCACGGTGTTGAACTTGAACGCGTACCAGGGGTGACCCGGCTCGGGACCCTTGTCCTCGTACATGAACTCGACCTCCTTGGCGAAGGCCCCCTTCGTGCCCTTGCGGGCCTGGCCGACCATCTTCGCCCGCATGCCGGAGATGGTCCCGTCCTGCGCCAGGATGGAGGTGAAGGCGTCGCCGCCGCGGAAGTCCTGGTGCTCGCGCAGCGGGTAGCCGCCGCCCCACAGCCAGCCCATGAACAGGGAACGCGAGGTCTCCCAGCGGTTGGCGGCCTTGGGGTCGCTGACGATGCCCCAGTCCGGCATGGAGGCGAGCATCTCCTCCAGGCTCTGGGTGGGCGGGTTGAAGGGCAGGTCCCACGACTTGGTGATGTAGTTGTAGGTCGCGCCCGGCGTCCACTGATTGACCGGCGGCTGGGTCCAGCCACCGGACGAGGTCGGGGCCGTGCCGCCCCAGCCACCGCCGCCGCCACCGCCGGCGGCGGTGATCGCGGCGCCGACCACGCCGAGCACCGCACCCACGACACCGCCGACGATCGCCCCGATGAGGCCGAGGAGACCGCCGAGACCGTCGCTGGTGCCGCTCGGGTCGGAGTTGGTGACGGGACTGTTGCTGGAGTAGGCGTAGCCGTTGAGGGTGTTGGGCTTGTCCGGCTCGAGCAGCGGGTCGACGCTGAGGAACCTGCCCGTGCCCGGGTCGTACTGGCGGGCGCCGAGCTGGGTGAGGCCGGTCGTGGCGTCGGCCGGCTTGCCCAGGAAGCCCTTGTCGTCGGGCCAGGCGCCGGAGGCCGTGCCGCGCGGGGCGCCGAACGGCGTCGACCAGCGCTTGACGAACGCCAGCGTGCCGGCGTCGACCGCCAGGCTCGAGGTGCCGTGGTGGTCACCGGCGAGGAAGGTGAGCTTCGTGCCGGAGACACCCGCGGTGGAGGTGCGGACGCCGATGACGGCCGAGCCCGCCTTGTAGGTGCGGGCGCCGGAGAGCGCCTTGGTCGCACCGTTGCCGCTCACCTTGAGGTGGACCTCGGTGGTGCCCAGGTACAGGACGGTCTCGCCGTCCTTGGTGGTGGGGCGGCGGATGAGCAGCTCGCCGCCGGCGTCGTAGACGTAGGCGGTGCCGGTGGCCGGCTTCCCGGCCGCGGCCGGCTCGCTCGCGGTGGCGAGGCCGCCCTCGGCGTTCCAGTCCAGGGTCTGGGTGGCCTGCACCCCGGGCCGCGTCTCGGTGTTGCCGGTCTCGTCGTAGGTGTACGACGCGGTCTTGGTGCCGGTCACCGTCGAGGACAGGGCGTGCGGCTGGCCCTCGGCCGTGCCGTACTTGTACTCGGTGGTGACGTCGCCCGACGCGCTGTGCTCGGTCTGCCTGGAGCGCAGCCCCGAGTCGTTGTACTGGTAGCTCGTCCAGTACGGCGCCGCCCCGCCGAGGTTGGCCACGGTGCGGCCGGACGTGGCGCAGTCGGCGGTCTTGGGGGTCCAGGCCTCGCTCAGCCGGCGGTAGCCGTCGTAGGTGAAGCACTGGTGGTCCGCCTTGCCGGTACCGCCGAGGGTGGTGGCGTCGGAGACGGAGGTGATGTTGCCGGCGTCGTCCTGCTGGTACTTCAGCTCCTGGAGCATGAAGCCGTGGACGTCGTCGGTGACGTACGACCGGGTGAGGCGGCGGGTGCCGGCCTCGTAGTCGTTGTTCAGGTACACCTTCTTGGCGCCGGCCGGGTCGGTGGCCAGCGTCATCTGGCGCAGGTCGCCGAGGGGAGAGTAGGCCGCCTGCTGGAGGTAGCCGGTGGTGCCCTTGGCAGTCAGCACCTGGCCGAGCTCGTCGTAGGTGTAGGACACGGTCTCGGCGGACAGGCCGGCCACCGCGGGCGCGGCGGCCTGCTTGACGGTGCCGTCGAGGTTGTAGCCCGTGGAGAAGGCCAGCTTGGCGGGCACGCCGGCCGCGACCAGCGGGTCGTCCGCGGGGAGGGTGAGCTCGTTGTTGGTGACCTTGTACAGGGCGTTGTAGCGGGTGACTTGCTGGGTGTAGGCCTTGCCGGCCACGCCGCCCTCGTAGCGCACGGCCGTGTCCTGCTGGCCCTTGGCGAGGGTGTCGAAGGTCCAGGCCGCCAGCTTGTTCGCGTCGGTCTTCGAGGTCTGCCACATGCCCGTCTTGCGGCCGAGCACGTCGTACTCGAACAGCAGCACCTCGCCGCGGCCGTCGGTGGACTTCACCGCCTGGTCGAGCGTGTTGTGCTCGGTGACCGTGGTGCCCTTGTCGGGGTCGGTGACGGACACCTGGCGGCCGAAGAGGTCGTACGTGTACGTCCACGCCGACTGGTCGTGCGCGGTGATCGACTTCTGCCGGTCGGCGGCGTCGAAGGTGTACCGGGTGGTCATGTAGTCCGTGCCGGCCGGGCGGGTGCCCGCGTAGTCACGGCGCTCGACGGTCCGCCCGAACGCGTCGGTGACGACCGCGTTGGCCGAGCCGCCCTCCGGGGCGCTGGTGAGGACCAGATCGCCCTGGTACGTCGTGTCGACCGTCCACTCGGTGACGCCGTAGCTCTTGGTGACCGCCTTGGTGACGCGGCCCATGCCGTCGTAGACGCTGTCGGTCTGCCGGGGCGCCTGGCCGCCGTCGATCTGCACGATCTTGCCGGACGGGGCCGCGGTGTCGTCCCAGATGTCCGACTGCGCGGTGACCGGCAGGCCACGGCCGTCGTAGAGGGTCTGCGCGATGATCCGGCCGCCCTGCGCCGAGGGCGCCTGCACCTGCCGGGTGCGCAGCAGTGAGTCGTAGATCTCGTACGTGGTGTTGTAGCCGGAACCGTCACCGTTCAGGGTGGCGCTGGAGACCCACGGCAGGGACGTGGACTTCACGCTGTAGCCGTAGACGTAGTTGGCGGTCTTGCCGAGCGCGCGGGAGCGGTTCGGCAGCCACACGGAGGTGACGCGGCCGAGGCTGTCGTAGGCGGTCTCCGTCACCTTGCCGTTGGCGTCGGTGACCTTCAGGTCCACGCCCAGCCCGAAGTCCTTGACCGTGACGGTCCGGTGTCCCTTGGCGTTGACGACCGCCGTCGAGGTGAGGGGACCGGCCGCGGGCGGCTGGTACTCGGTCTTGGAGGTGACGACGTTGCTGGTGTTCTTCACCTGGACCGGGCGGCCCAGCGTGTCGTAGTCGGTGACGGCCGTCATCTGCCACAGCGGCTGGTCGTCGCTGCCGTAGCCCTTGGCGCGGCCGGCCCAGCGCGCGTCGCCCTTGGTGGGCTTCTGCGTGGCGGACCAGGTGGTCGTGTCGTAGGCGGTGGCCTTGTCGGAGACGACGTCGCCGGGGCGCGTGGCGTCCGCCGGCAGGTCCAGGGCGGAGTCGGTGACCGAGCAGGCCCGGCCGACGATCCGGGTCCGGGAGACCAGGGCGGTCAGCCCCGCGGCGTCGTTGCGCGCGTACCAGGTGCGGGTGCACTTCTCGTCGCCGGTGACGGAGTCGTCGCCGGTGTCCTCCACCGACACGGGCATGCCGTAGTCGTCGTAACCGGTCTTGGTGGTGCGCACCCGGTCGTAGGGGGTGAGGCGGCTGGTGACGCGGGTGCGGGCGTGCGAGGCGCCCACGCGCACGTAGTACGCCTCGGTGTCGGCGTACGACTTGTGCTGGGTCGCCGTCCGCTTGGACCAGGGGTCGTTGACGGTGCCGGAGACCTCCTTGTCGCCGTCGTAGGAGACGCTCTCGCGCTGGAAGCCGGCGAGTTGGTCGGAGTCGGTGACGGCCGGGGCGGTGACGCCGGCGACCTCCACCTTCCTGCGCCGGTCCGGGTCGGGGGTCTTGCCGTCGCTGCCGAGGAGCCGGTCGCCGTCCATGCCGCGCAGGTACACGGTGACCGTCTTGGCCCGGGTGCCGTCGGACGGCCCGGTGTAGTGGGTGACCTTGCCGTAGCCGCGCCACTGGGACCAGGTGCGCTCCTTGGCGGGGGTCAGCGGGTCGTCGTTGTAGTGCCAGGCACCGCCGCCGGAGTACTCGTAGGTGTGCTGCACGGCCTCGGAGCCGCCCAGCGGGTCGGTGGTGCGCACGGAGCTGACGGGGTACTTCTGGAACCAGTCGAGGATCGGCTCCTCCTGGCCGTAGGGCGACCAGTACACCGGGAAGCAGCGCTTGGTGTTCTCGTCCGCCTTGGGCATGGTCTGCCCGGCCACGCAGTCCGCGGGCAGGTAGTCGACGATCGTCTGCGCGCCGGTCTCGGAGACGACGGTCTTCAGGCGGGGCCGCTCGAAGGAGAGGATGTCGTCGCTGGGGCTGTCCACCCGGTTGGGCATGAAGACGTGGGAGAACTTCACCGCGTCCAGGGAGAGGTCGGTCCCCCGCTTGCCGGTGTGCTTGATCTCGTCCAGCCACAGCGACTGGTCGGTGGAGTCACCGGTGTCGCCCGGGTCGAGGTAGAGGTGCTTGAGGGTCCAGGTGTCGACCGGCGAGAAGGCGGGGGTGGCCGCCGCGGCGTCCCACGCGTAGGTGCTGACCGAGGTCAGCATCTTGCGGGTGAAGAACGACGGGCTGTCCAGGTACGGGCACTTGTCGCCGTCCTTGCAGATCCGGTCGAACGGCACGTCGGGCCAGTTGTCCCGGGTGTCCTCGGTCAGCGCGTCGCAGCCGGTGCCGGAGGCCAGGCAGCGCTCGTCGTGACCGAACACGATCTTGTGCGAGGCCTGGGGGGTGCCGGAGAAGAGGGCGCCGGCCCGCTGTCCGTAGCGGATCTCCTTGAGGTAGCCGCCGCGGATGTAGGACGTGCCGGTGTTGTCGTCACCGAGCTTGTCGTAGTTGTTGGCCTCGTCCTCGTACCAGTAGGTCGTGGCGTTGCCGTGGGTGTCCTCGGCGTAGTCGAGGTTCCACCGCCACGCCTGCTTCTTGTCGCGCGAGGTGAAGCCCGTTCCGTCGGCGTAGCCGGGCTCGCCCTCGTCGTCGCCGAAGACCGGCACGGTCCACACCGACTTGGTGCGGACGTCGGCGGCGGCGCCGTCGAGCTTGTTCTGGCCGAACACGAAGCGGGTGCCGTCGCCGGTGGTGACGGTCCAGTACTCGCCGTTGTCGTCGCCGTTGTCCGCGCCGGTGGAGTGGGTGACCTTGGAGGCGTCGTCGTTCTTCAGCCGCCACCGGCCGGTGGTGTCGTCCTTGACCAGCTCGGTGGCCTTGCCGTTCAGGACGAGGGAGGCGTTGTCGTACTTCCAGCACAGGTCGTGCCGGTCCTTCTGGCCGTCGTCGGTGCACGAGCCGTACTTGCGCTCGATGTAGGACGAGGTGATGTCGAAGCCCTCGCCGACGTCGGTGCCCTGGTTGTTGCTGGTGGAGGTGCGGCCGTCGACGCTGCCGGAGTCGTAGGAGATCTCCAGCTTCGGGGCCTCGCCGGCGGCCGGCTCGGGTGCCTTCAGCGGGTAGGACCAGGTGAACGAGCCGGAGCTGCCGCCGGCCTCCCAGGTCGAGGACGCCGCGAGCGGCGTCGCCTTGTAGTCGCCGTCGGCGGAGGCGGTGCCGGCCGCCAGGGCCAGGGTCATGGTCTGCCCGGAGGCCGCCTTCGGGGCGAAGGCGAGGTCGGCGGTGAGCCGTTCGTCGCCGCGCTCGTTGGTGAACTCCACCGGCGTCGCGGGCGGGCAGGCGCCCGCACCGGCGGACGCGCAGTCGGGCAGGCGCAGCACCTGGAGGCGGCCGGCCCAGTCGCCGCCGTAGGCGGAGGCGAACGCCGAGTAGTCGATGCCGAGCCGGGCCGCGCCGCCGTCGGCGGGGCCGGTGACCTTCAGGACGACGCCCTTGACGCCGAGGGCGCCGGCCGCCTTCTGGTCGAGGACGTCGACCTTGACGCTGCCGGCGCGCTTGGCCTTCTTCGCCGCCGGCGGTGCGAGGGTGACGGGCAGCCGGCCAGGGGTGGCCTCGGCGGTCCTCGTGCCGGACGCGGTCAGGCGGGCCGAGCCGCCGGTGGGCCAGCTGGCCTTGCGTGACTGGTCCTTGACGGCACGGTCGGCTGCCGTCTGGTCGGCTCGGGCGGCGTCGCGCACGACGGCCGCGGTGCGGGCGTCCTGCTTCGCCTTGAACGGCGCCACCTGCTGGGCGTTCGGCGTGGACAGCTCGGGCCTGCCGAGGGGATCCACGTCGTCGGCGGTGGCGGCGGGGGCGAGCAGGCCGGGCAGCAGGGTGATGCCGACGACCGCGCTGACGCGGCGCAGCCAGGGGCGTACGGTCCGGCGCCGGTCGGCGCCGGGTCCGGTCCCCGCGCGAGGGACCCCCAGGGGTTGGTGTCTCATGGGATTCCTTGTCCGAGAAGGAACGTCGAAGGAACGTCGAAGGGACGCGGTGCCGAGGGCGGGCGCCGCTCCGACGGACGGAGCGAGCCGGTCCGGGGGCGCGGGTGACCGCGCCCCCGGACCGGCTCAGGAAGGGAAGGGCGCCGTTCAGACGCCGCCGAGGATCTGCGACCGGACCTGGTCGGCGCTCATCGCGCCGGTCCACACGCGCAGTTCCTCCAGGGCGCCGGGCAGGTGGTGCCCGGTGGTGCCGCCCTGGCTGCCGCGGCCCACGGTCAGGGCCCCGGTGCCGTACTGGGGGGTGGTGAACCCGGACGCGGTCTCCGAGGGCTGGTCGAACTCGCCGACGTAGAGATGGAGTTTCCCGTAGCGGGTCTCCGTCTTCGCCGGGTCGGCCGGGTCCGTCCACTCCCAGGACTCCTGGGCGTCGAAGACGCCGGTGACCTGCACCCAGGTGTCGGTCTCGGCGATGTCGCCGCCCGGCGCCTCGGCGGACTGGGTGACCTTGCCGTCGGCGCCGACGGCGGTGCGGGTGAACTTCCACTGGTAGACACCGTCGGCGGGCTTCACCGCCCACAGCGCCCAGGAGGACTCACCCGCGCTCGCCTGCTGCCCGGCGACCAGGGCCTTGTAGCCGACCGGCTTCGAGGCGAGCTTGGCCGAGTCCAGCTGGACCCGCGCGGAGACCGTGAAGGATCCGGTCTCGTCGACGACCGGGCCGGTCGCGGAGGCGTAGCCCGCCGTGCCGTCCAGGACGAGTGCGTTGTTCTCCGGGTCCAGCACCGCCCCGGACGCCGACAGCGTCAGGTTCGGTGTGCCGTAGGAGGACACCTCCTTGACCGTGGTGCCGGTGGACGACGCGGCGTCCCACTGCGCGACGAGCTCGTTGGCCGGCACCCCCTCCTCCAGGAGCTGCGCCTGCTGGGCGATCTCGTCCGGGGTCAGCACGCGCTGCCAGACGCTCACCTCGTCGACGCGGCCGCGGAAGTGCTCACCGTAGACGCCGCCGACCAGGGAGCGGCCGATCTGGAGACCGCCGGCGGAGACCCACGGCTGGTACGCGGTCGACAGGGTGTTCAGGACGACGGGCTTGCCCTGCGGGCGGCCGTTGACGAACAGCTGGATGGTGTCGTTCGTCCGGTCCGCGTCGTTCTTCGTGTCGAACACGCCGGCCAGGTGCGTCCACACCTTCAGCGGCGGGTTGGTGGCGTCACCGAGCGACCGCAGGTAGACCGGCTTGTCCTTGACGTCCCCGGCGGTCCGGTTGAAGACCCACTTCTTGTACGAGGCCGAGTAGTACAGCGTGAACGCCGATCCGTAGGTGCCGGGGGCCGCCATCACCACCCGGGTCTGGGAGGTGTCGGTCAGGAAGGCCCACGCCGAGACGGTGAAGGAGTCCCGCGTGTTGACGGCCGGGGACGCGGTCGCGGCGTAGCCCGCCTGCTGCGTCGTGTCCGACGTGTCGTTGAGCCACAGCGAGGCGTCGGCGTCACCGCGCCGGGCCAGCGTGGACCAGCCCGCGCCTGCGGTGTAGAGGGTGGCGTCGTGCCGGGTGCCCTCGGTCGCGGTGTCCTTGGCCGTGGTCACGCCCGAGCCGGGCGCGGCGTCGTCGAAGTGCCAGGTGCCCGTGGCGCCGGCGGCGGGGGCGACCTTGAAGCTGAACTCCGCCGGGGCGCCCCAGCGGCTGCGGACGTCCTTGGCCTCCACGGAGAGCACCTGGGTGCCCGACAGCGACGGTGTCACGTCGGAGACGGTGACCGACGCGCCGGTGACCGCCTTGGCCTCCTTGGCCGAGGTGGTCAGCAGCCGCCAGCGGTAGCCGGTGATGTCGGTGTCGGCGGCGTTGGGCTTGAAGGTGAAGGTACCGGCCACACCCGGGCCGCCCTTGCCCTCGCAGAGGTTGGCGGTGCACTGGGTGTACGGCGAGACCGAGGTGACGACCGGGGCCTTGGGCGCCGTCGAGTCGATCTTGAAGTAGCACCAGGAGGAGTACGAGGAGAACAGGTCGCCGGACTTGCCGCTGTACGACCAGTGCGACTGGGTGCGCGAGCGCAGCCGGTACAGGCCGCCGTCCGCCCGGTTGGAGGTGCGCATCTTCTCGAGCGTCTCGTCGGGGTCCCAGCCGGAGTCGGGCCGGTAGCCGGACCACACCTGGTGCCAGGCGGCGTCGTCACCGCGCTCGACGACGAACTCGGCCTGGAGGGAGCCCTCTTCGTCACCCATGTGGTGCTCGACCTGGGTCTGCACCCGGGCCTGCACCATCGGGTCGACGCGGGTGACGATCAGCGGGTCGGAGGACGAGGTCCGGCAGTAGGCGGTGGTGCCGTCACCGGGGATGACGCCGACGCTGGTGGGCACGCCCGGCTTGAAGGCGTACGTCACCTTCAGTTCGGCGTTGTCGTCGAACCGCTTCCACGCCTCGGGGTCGGACTCGTCCTTGGCCCGCAGCATCAGCGTGAGCCGGCTGATCTTGCCGTCGGCGAACTTGCGCACCGTGGAGGCGAGGTTCTCGTCGGTCTCGTCCGGGTTGTCGTTGAACTCGATCCACTGGTCGGGCTGGTCGGGGCTGCACTGGCTGCCGCGGCCCGCCGAGACGTACCGGTCGCCCATCTGGTCCAGCTGCGTCGGGCCGGGCCACCGGGTGCCCTCGGAGATGTTGTTGGTGCGCTCCAGGTCCACCCACTTCGGGGAGCAGCTGAACGACCAGGTCTCGTACGCGCGGAAGGTGGCGTCGAGGACGTACTTGCCGGCGAGCTTGGACGGCGAGAACTCGAAGTACATGCGGTTCGTGTAGTTGCTGCCGCAGTAGTACGGGCCCGACACGCTGCACCGGCCGACGCCGTAGTCGCCGTTGAACTGCCAGAACTTGTCGCCGTCGGACGACAGCACGGTGCGCTCGGACACGCCGAGGCCGACCGAGGGGTCGATGTAGACGGGGTAGACGGTGTCGGCGCCGCGCAGCAGGCCGAGGTCCGGCTCGACGGTGACGCTGTCGGCGTCGACCTGGACGGGCATGACGGCGCTGGTGTCGCCGGCGCCGGGCTGGGTGCCCTCCTCGACCGGGTCGGGGACCTCGCCGTCGGCGGTGCCGGAGGTGGCCAGCTGGGTGTGCACGCCGTCGGTGCCGGGACGGGCGTCCTGGCCGGCGGAGTCCCACATCTGCCCGGCCGGGCCCTTGAAGACGGTGTTGCCGTCGGTGTCGACGGCGCGCACACCGCCGCCGGCGCCGGGCGTCAGCCGCAGGTCGGTGGTGGAGGCGGTCAGCTCGATCTGCTCCAGGGCCGGATCGGCGGCGGCCTCGGCCGTCTTGACGACGAGGACCTCGCGGTACCCCTCGGCGGTGGCGGTCAGCTCCAGGTCGACGCCGTCGAGCACCTCGGGGTAGACGGCCTTGGCGCCCTCCAGGCGGGGCTCGGGCAGCCGGCCGGGCCAGTCGAGGTGCAGGCTGCCCTCGTCGTTGCCCAGGCGGATCAGACCCTTGCCGTCGCCGCCGCCGGAGAAGGACAGGTCGACCACGGCGGCCTTGGGGCCGATGGTGCCGTCCGGCCTGCGCTCCAGCGTGGCGTCCACGGCACGCCAGGTGCCGTCGTCGGCCTTGGCCCGCTGCGGGACCGCGGACTGCACCAGGGTGAAGGTGCCGTCCGGGTTGGCCGTGGTGGTGGAGTACTCGGTGCGCTCACCGGTCACCTCCACCTGCTCACCACTGGCCGCGGCGCGCTCGGCGGCCGTGGCGTGGTCGATCCCCGCGTCCGCGGCGGCCGAGGTCGCCGCCGCCGGGGCCGCGGGAGCCGCGGGAACCGCGGCCGCGGGCGCGGTGAACGCCGTCAGCGAGGCCACCAGGGCCACCGAGGTGATTCCGGCTGCCAGTCCGACGGGACTGACGATCCGTCTGGGCCGGTCTCCGCCAGCCGAGTTGTAGCCGCGCACTCGTGCGCCCCCCATGAATTCCTCATGCAATCTTCACAATGGCCGCGTCAGTAAATAGCGTCCCGCGGCTAACGGCAAGCGTGTTCGTGATCACAGAGAGCCAACTCGTGTGACATATCGATCAAATGACGTCACATCATGCACGAGGAATGCACGAGAAATGCTCGAGGACCGCCCCGAGTCCCGTCTCCGGGGCCGAGTCGGTTCCGTGGGTCGCGGTGTCCATGTGACACCGTGCTGACGAGCACGACGGAAAGGGCGGGTGTCCATGGGTGATCTTTTTCTGGTCCGGCACGGTGAGACCGAATGGTCGCGGTCCGGACGGCACACCGGGCTGACGGACGTCCCGCTGACCGAGAACGGCCGCGATCAGGCCCGCGCCCTGATGCCGCTGATCCGGTCGCACCGGATCGGGGCGGCGTTCGTCAGTCCGTCGCAGCGGGCCCGGGAGACGGCCGAGCTGATCGGGCTGCACGGGGTGCGCGTCGACCCGGACCTGCACGAGTGGGACTACGGCGGCTACGAGGGCATCACCACGGTCGAGATCCAGCGGACCCGGCCGGACTGGTTCCTGTTCACGGACGGCGTCGCGGCCGGACCGCCGGACCACCCCGGGGAGTCGCCGGAGCAGGTGGGTGAGCGGGCCGACCGGGTGCTGGCCCGGGTGGACGCCGCGTTCGCCGACACCGAGGGGTGCGTGGTGCTGGTGGCGCACGGACACTTCCTGCGCGTCCTCGCCGCCCGGCACCTGGGGCTTGCGCCGTCGCACGGTGCGCTGTTCCAGCTGGGCACGGGGACGCTGTGCCGGCTGGGGACGGAGCACGGGCGTCCGGTGATCGCCGCGTGGAATGTCAGACCCCCGTCGTAGTCTTCGAAGGTGCCTGCCGGTGAGGGACCGGCGAGGAAGGGACCGGTGGAGGAGGGGACGCCGTGACACGACCGCCGACCGCCGCGCAGCGGCGCGTCATTGACGGCGCCGACCCCGTCACCGGGCGGCTGAGGGGGACGCCGGCGCAGCTCGAGGCGCTGGTGAAACGCGGGCTCGCCTTCCGGCACCCGCGGCCCCCGCACGACTGCTTCCTCACCCCGGCCGGGCACCGCGTACGTGAGTCTCCCGCCGAGGCCGCTCAGGCACCGGCTCCCGCGCCCGCCGCACCCGCCGCCGACGGCGTGTTCGCCGCGCGGGCCGGCGGTGAGGAGGAGGCGCCGGGCGCGGCGGGGCCGGCGCGGCTGCGCGAGGTGCGCGCGGCCTGGGCAGGGCTGCTGGAGCTGCGCCGGATGACCCGCCCCGACGGGTCCGCGGACCTGCCGTGCGGGTGGGAGCGGACGCATCTCGTGCGGGCCGCCGCGCTCGCGCTGGAGGCCGCCGGACACCGGCCCGCCGGTCCCTCCGGCGACGACGGGTACCGGGTGCGCGCGACACCGCAGCCCGAGGCCGTCGCCGTGCACGCGGCCGACGGCACGGCGCTCGCGGCCTGTGCGGCGACGCTGGAGGCGGCGGGCTGGCAGGCCGGGGAGCACACCGAGCCGCGCACCCGGGCCCGCTATCTGCTGGCCTCGCCGCGGAGGGCGTGAGCGCCCGTGTCAGGATCGTCCGGACAGGACGTCCACCCGGTACGTCCGCGCAGTGCGTCCACGAGGAGAGGCAGTTGTGGTGAGCGAGCCGTTTTCCGTCCCGGTGACCGTCCGCGGGTACGAGACGGACACGCAGGGACATCTGAACCAGGCCGTGTACCTCAACTACGCCGAGCACGCCCGCTGGTCGCTGCTCCAGGCGGCCGGGGTCCGGCAGGCCGATCTGGTGGCCCGGGGTGTGGGGCCGGTGGCGCTGGAGACGACGATCCGTTTCCGGCGGGAGCTGCTCGCCGGTGACGAGGTCGAGGTGACGTGCGTCTTCGAGTGGGGCGAGGGCAAGACGTTCCGGATCCGGCAGAGCGTCCTCAAGGCCGACGGCACCGTGGCCGCCGAGATCGAGGCGGTCGGCGGGCTCATGGACCTGCGCGAGCGCCGGCTGGTGCCCGATCCACGGCAGCGCTTCAAGGAACTGGCCTCGGACCCGGCGCGGTTCGGGCTGTAGGACGACCGAAGTGTGCGGGCCGGCGCCCCCTTCGGGAGGCGCCGGCCCGGGTAATGCCCCGGGTGTCCCGGGTCCCGTCGTCACGGTGCGACGGCGGTGCGGGACGTCTCGCTGATCTCCTCCCCCGCCTCCATCGGGTGGGTCACGTCCTCCGCGTCCCGGCCCTTGCCACCGATGTGGTTGAAGACCAGGTTGAGCAGGACGGCGGCCACGCAGCCCGTCGAGATGCCCGAGTCCAGGATGATCTTCGCGTTCTCCGGGAAGGCGTGGTAGAACTCCGGGGCCGCGATCGGGATGATGCCGACGGCCAGGGAGACCGCCACGATCAGGACGTTGTTGTCCTTGTCCAGGCTCGCCCGGACCAGCGTCTGGATGCCGCTCGCCGCGACCGAGCCGAACAGGACCACGCCGGCGCCGCCGAGCACCGGGCGCGGCACGACGGCGATCAGCGAGGCGGCCATCGGGCACAGGCCCATCAGCACCAGGAAGCCGCCGCCCACGGCGACGACGAACCGGCTGCGGATCTTCGTCATCGCGACGAGGCCGATGTTCTGGGCGAACGCGCTGCACATGAAGCCGTTGAAGACCGGGCTGAGCGCCGAACCGAGGGTGTCGGCGCGCAGGCCGGCCGCGATGGTCTTCTCGTCCGCCGGGCGCTCCACGATCTCACCGAGCGCGAGCATGTCGGCGGTGGACTCGGTCATCGAGACCACCATCACCACGCACATCGACAGGATCGCGGCGACCTGGAACTGCGGGGCACCGAAGTGGAACGGCGTCGGGAAGCCGACCACGTCGGCGTCGGCGACCGGCCCGAAGTCCGTGACGCCGAACGGGATCGCGATGAGCGTGCCCGCGACCAGGCCGAGCAGCACGGCGATCTGCTTCACGAAGCCCCGGGTGAAGCGGCGCAGGACCAGGACGATGACGAGCGTGATGCCCGCCAGGCCGAGGTTGGTGGCCGAGCCGTAGTCCTCGGCCGTGGGGCTCGGCCCCTGCGCCCAGCCGAAGGCGACGGGAAGCAGGGATATGCCGATGAGGGTGATCACGGTGCCGGTGACGACCGGCGGGAAGAAGCGGATCGCCTTGCAGAAGACGGGTGCCGCCAGGAAGCCGAGCAGTCCGGCGACGATGACCGCGCCGAAGATGATCGGCAGCGCGTCGGACTTGTCCTCGGTGGAGGCGACGACGGCCGTCATGGGGGCGACACCGGCGAAGGTGACGCCGTTGACGAAGGGAAGGCGGGCTCCGATCTTCCAGAACCCGAGGGTCTGGAGGAAGGTGGCGAGGCCCGCGGTGAACAGGCAGGCGCCGGTGAGGAAGGTGAGCTCGGTGGCGCTCAGGCCGATGGCCGCGCCCACGATCAGGGGCGGGGCCACTACTCCGGCGTACATCGCGGCCACATGCTGCAGGCCGGTCGTCGCCATCTTGAGCGGCGGGAGTTTCTCGTCAACAGGGTGGTCGGCCACGGCGGCGTTCCTCCGGTCGGTTACACGTCGGCGTCGACGTATCTGTCAGGGAGGTGGTGCATATGGTCGTGCGGGACCGGGACGGACCGTTCCGGTTGCGTGAAACGGTGACCGCTCCGGGGGCGTGTGCATGGGCACACGCCCCGGAGACGGCCGCCATGGACCCCGCTCGGGTCCACGGCTACCGGCCGGGAGCCGTCCCTCCTGGCCGGAGAACTAGGGTGTTCGGTCGTGCGGTGGTCAGCCCTGCCCGGCGATCCGTGCCAGCCGCTCGGCCTCGGCGCGGGTGGAGCGGGCGATGGCGTCCTCGTCGACGGTGAGCAGCCTGCCGTCCTCGACGATCCGGCGGCCGTTCACGAACGACGCCGTGACCGGGGCGGCGGCGCCGAGGACCAGGGCGGCCACCGGGTCGGCGATCGAGGAGTGGGCGAGCGTGTCCATCCGCCACAGCACCAGGTCGGCGAGCTTGCCCGCCTCCAGGGAACCGGTCTCGGCGGCCCGGCCGAGGACCTGGGCGCCGCCGTAGGTGCCCAGGCGGAGCGCCTTGCGGGCGGTCAGCGCGGCCTCCCGGTGGGCGCCGAGGCGGTTGATGAGCAGGGCGTTGCGGAGTTCGGTGTGGAGTTCGCCCGACTCGTTGGAGGCGGTGCCGTCGACGCCGAGGCCGACCGGGACGCCTGCGGCGAGCAGGTCGGGGACGCGGGCGATGCCGGCGGCGAGGCGGGCGTTGGAGGAAGGGCAGTGGGCGACGCCGGTGCCGGTGCGGGCGAAGGCGGCGATGTCGGAGTCGTTCATGTGGACGCAGTGCGCCATCCACACGTCCTCGCCGAGCCAGCCGGTGGACTCGAAGTAGTCGGTCGGGCCCATGCCGAACAGCTCGTGGCAGAACTTCTCCTCCTCCACGGTCTCCGAGCCGTGGGTGTGCAGCCGCACCCCGAGCCGCCGGGCCAACTCGGCGCCGTGACGCATCAGTTCGGTGGAGACGGAGAAGGGCGAGCAGGGCGCGACGGCGACCTGCGTCATCGCGCCGAAGGAGGTGTCGTGGTGCTCGCGGACGGTGGCCTCGGTGGCGGCGAGCGCGTCGTCCAGGCTCTCCACCGCGAAGTCCGGCGGCAGGCCGCCGTCCGACGCGCCGCGGTCCATGGAACCGCGGGCGAGGGTGAAGCGGACGCCCATGTCGCGGGCGGCGCGGACGATCGCGCCGGACAGGTCGCCGGAGCCCCGCGGGAAGACGTAGTGGTGGTCCATGGCGGTGGTGACACCGCCGCGGGCCATCATCGCGAGCGACCCCTGGGCCGCCGCGTACGCCATCGGCTCGTCGATGCGCGCCCAGGTCGGGTACAGCGCGACCAGCCAGTCGAACAGGTTGTGGTCGGCGGCCAGGCCGCGGGTGAGCCACTGGTAGAAGTGGTGGTGCGTGTTGACCAGGCCGGGCGTGGCCAGGTGGCCGGCCGCGTCGATCCGGCGCACCACGTTCTCCATGCCCTCGGGCGCCCGTCCCGCGCCGACGGACTCGATCAGATGGCCGGCGATCACCACATGGCCGCGCGCGTACTCGGTGTCGCTCGCGTCCACGGTGGCGATCGCACAGTTCTCGATGACCGTGCGCTCGGCCGGCGATGCTGCTGCCATGCTGGTTCCTTGTCTTCGGTGCGGCCCGTGGGCGGTTCGGGTACCCACGAGGGGGGCACGGCAGGACCCTAGGAGGATTTGAGTGCCGGAACGGTGCTGCTGCTCCGGGTGCCGAGATGGTGGAAGAACAGGTTGAGGGCGACCGCGACGAGCGCGCCGGCGCTGATGCCGGAACCGAGCACGGTCTGCGCCCAGGCCGGGAAGTCGGCGTAGAAGGTCGGCGCGGCCAGCGGGATGATGCCCGCGCCCAGCGCCACCGCGACCAGGATGATGTTGGAGCTGTCGTCCAGTCCGGCCTCGGACAGCGTGCGGATGCCGCTGACGGCGATCGAGCCGAAGAGGACGATGCCCGCGCCGCCGAGGACCGGCATCGGGACCAGGGAGACGACCGCGCCGAGGACCGGGAAGGCGCCGAGGATCAGCAGGGCGCCGCCGGCGACGGCGACCACGTAGCGGCTGCGGACCCGGGTCAGCGAGACGACGCCGACGTTCTGCGCGAAGGCGGAGGTCGGGAAGCCGCCGAAGACGGGGCCGAGCAGGGTGGCGAGGCCGTCGGTGCGCAGGCCGCGGGTGATGACCTCGGCGTCGGCGCGCCGGTCGCAGATCTCACCGAGGGCGAGCATGCCGGCGCTGGACTCGGTCATCAGGACCAGCATCACGATGCACAGCGACAGGATGGCCGCGGGCTGGAACTCGGGGGCGCCGAAGGCGAAGGGCGTCGGCAGCGCGGCGACCGGGGCGCTCTTCAGGGCACTGAAGTCGGCCATGCCGAACGGGATGGCGGCCAGGGTGCCGATGAGCAGGCCGAAGAGCAGCGCGACCTGCTTGAAGAAGCCCCTGGCGAAGCGCTGCATCACGAGGATGACGGCGAGGGTGAAGGCGGCGAGCGCGAGGTTGCGCATGGCGCCGAAGTCGGCGGCGGTCTTGTCGCCGCCCTGGGCCCAGCTCACCGGCACGGGCATCAGCGTGACGCCGATCAGGGTGATGACCACTCCGGTGACCAGCGGCGGGAAGAATCTGAGCAGCCGTCCGAAGAAGGGGCCGACGGCCAGGCAGAAGACGCCCGCGACCATCACCGCGCCGTAGATCGCCGGGAGTTGGTCGCCCTTCGAGTTGGTCTCGGCGATCGCCAGGATCGGGGCGATGCCGGCCGAGGAGGCGGCGTTGACGAAGGGCAGCCGGTTGCCGACGAAGCCCTTGACGCCGAGGGTCTGCAGGATGGTCGCGATGCCGGCGATGAGCAGCGAGGCGGCGATGAGCCGGGTGCGGGCCTCGAGGTCGAGTCCGCAGGCCTGCCCGATGATGAGCGGAGGTGTGACGACGCCCGCGTACATGGCGGCGATGTGCTGGAGCGCGGCGGGGACGAGCCGCGAGGGGTGGAGCTTCTCGTCCACCGGGTGCACGGACGTGACGGCGTCCTCGGTGTGCTCCGGCGGGGTGGAACAGGAGCCTTTCGCCGGCTCCGTTGCAGGCTGTGCCATGGTGTTCCCTCCGGTGTGGCGCGCCACCGGCCCCGGGTGGTCCGGCCGGTGGCGCGCGTCCCGCGTCAGAGGTTGGTCATGTCGACCGGGATGAGTTGCTCGGCGCCGTCGCGCAGGATGGTGGCCTCGATCAGGCCGTAGGGGCGGTCGGCGGCGTAGTACACGGCGCCGTCCTTGGCCTCGTTGTCGATCCCGAAGGGCGACAGGTCCGAGCGGAAGTGGTGCTTGTTGGGCATGGAGAAGCGGATCTCGTCGACCTCGTCGCGCGAGTTCAGCACCCGCACGCCCATCTCGAAGAGGGTCTGCTGGAGCGAGTACGAGTAGGTCTCGGCGAAGGCCTGGAGCGCGTGCTTGCGCACACCGTTGTACGAGCGGTCCCAGTCCGGGGCGTGCGAGTCGACGCCGTCCCAGTTGTGCCGCCACCAGGTGGAGACGGTGGTGGCGAGGATCCGGTCGTAGTCCTCCTTGAGGGTGGTGTACTTGTCCTTCAGGTAGCCCCAGAACTCGGAGTTGGTGGTGTTCAGGACGGTGAGGTCCTTGAACCCGGAGAGCACCTGGATGCCGTGGCCGTCGTAGGTGATCTCGGCGACGCGGGTCTCCTGGCCCTTGCGGACGAAGGAGTGGGCGATCTCCTCGGAGCCGACGAAGCGGGCGCCGCCCTTGGAGGTCTCGATCCGCTCCCAGCCGTACTCCTCGACGCGGATGCGGGCCCGGGAGATGGACCCGGTGTTGTCCACGAAGTGGCGGGCGAGCTTGACGCCGAAGTCCTCGGCGCTCTCGATCCCGTGCTCCTTGGCGAAGGCGTACACCGTGTTCTTGGTGGTGTCGGTGGGCAGGACGTTCGCGTTGGAACCGCTGCGGTGGACCTCCTCCATGTCGCCGGAGAGGGCGACGGAGACGTTCAGGTCCTTGATGTGGTGCGTGTCGCCGTCACGCACGATCTTGACGACGCGGTTCTCTGCCTTGCCGTACTGGTTCTGTCCCAGGACGAAACGGGTCATGTGTCGGTCAGCTCCCTCGGTAAACGGAGTAGCCGAACGGGTTGAGCAGCAGCGGAACGTGGTAGTGCTCGCCGGGCACCACCGCGAAGGTGATGGTGACCTCGGGGAAGAACACGGGCCGGCCGTTCTCGCTGTCCCGGAGCGCGGGGGCGTCCTGCTGGGCCGCGGCTTGTTTCTTGGCGAAGTACGTCTCGGTCTCGAAGTCGAGCCGTACGTGTGTGGTGCCCTCCGGCAGTGCCGGCAGGTCCTTGCACCGCCCGTCCGCGTCGGTCGCGGAGCCGCCGAGCGTCTGCCAGTCCGCCTCGGGTCCGCCGCGGGCGGAGAGGTGGACGGCGACGCCCTCGGCGGGGCGGCCGACGCTGGTGTCCAGGATGTGCGTGGACACGGAAGCGGTCGTATCGGTGCTCATGCGATGTCCTCTTGCGGTGTGCAGCGACGTCGGTCGGCGTGCGGCGGGTCAGGCGGCGTCGAGCAGCCGGGCCAGCCGGATACGGTTGATCTTCCCCAGTTCGGTGCGGACGATCTCCCGTTCCTGCTCGGGCGAGTTGCCGATCCGCTCCTTGACCGCGTCCCGCATCTGCTCGCCGGTCCGGCCGGTGGCGCAGATGAGGAACACATGGCCGAACTTCTCCTGGTAGGCCAGGTTCAGTTCGAGCATCTCGGCCTTGAGCTCGGCGGAGGCCCCGGCCATGCCCGCCTGCTCGCGGGAGGAGGTGGGGTCGCCGGGCTTGGGGCGGCCGATCGGCGGGTGCCCGGCCATCGCCTCCTCGAGGTCCGCCGCGGTCAGCTCGGCCATGGCGGCGTCGGACGCTGCATAGAGGTCCTCGGGGGAGGCGAAGGGACGGGCGGTGATCAGTTGCCGGGCCCACGCCGTGGCGGCACAAGCCTCGTGGAGTTCCGCGAGTGCCGCGGTCTCCTCGAGGGCGTTGAAACGGGCCAGGCCCGACGCGGAAGTGGACGTCACGGGAGCCTCCGTGGCCTTGTGCTGAACGGGCGTGCCGATAGCTAACGCCCTCGGAAACAACGCGTCAACACTTTGTTGAAAATTCGGGGTAACAAAAGCCGCCGCCCGGTTACCGGACGGCGGCGCGCGTTGTGAGGCTCCTGTGCAGGTCAGGCGTCCTTCTCGCGGTTGAGGTAGTTGTACACGGTGAAACGGCTGACGCCGAGCGCGCCCGCCACGGTCTCCACTCCGTGCCGCACGGAGAAGGCGCCGCGCGCCTCCAGGGTGCGCACGACCTCCTGTTTGGCCCTGCGGTCCAGTTCGGCCAGCGGCCTGCCCTGCCGGCGCTCCATGGCGGCGAGGATGTGGTCCAGGGAGTCGGCCAGCTGGGGCAGGCGCACGGCGACGACGTCGGCACCCTCCCAGGCGAGGACGACATCGTCCTGGCCCGCCTCGTCCGGCGGGAGCATCTCGCCGCCGATGGCGTCGACCAGGGGCTTCACGGCCGCGAGGAAGGGCTCCTCGGCGGGGCCGGTCACCGCCCGCCCTCCTCGACCACGTTGACCTGGAGCGTGATCCGGGTGGCGCCGGCCTCCAGGGAGCGGCGCAGCAGCGCGTCCACGGCGGTGAGCACCGCGTCGGCGCCGCCCTCGGCGGTGTTGCCGAACGGGCCGACGTCGACCTCGTCCAGCTCCGCGGCCTCGACGACATCCCGGGCGACCACCGCGTGGGCGGGCGCCTCGTCGAGATCGAAGGGCTCGGTCGTGAACTCCACTCTCAATCGCACCCGGTCAACCTAACGCGGGGTGACCGTTTTCCGCCGCCCCCTCTTGACAAGCCGCGCCCGACTTCGGCAATCTTCCGTTAAGCAGAAACAAACTTCCGTAATACGGAAACACCCTCGCAACGGAAGGGAGCGCGGCACCCGATGGGATTCGCAGACCAGCGCTTCAACGTCAACCTGTCGATCCTCTTCACGGAACTCCCGCTCCTGGAGCGCCCCGCGGCCGCCGCCGCGGCCGGCTTCACCGCGGTCGAGCTGTGGTGGCCCTGGATCGACTCCCCCACCCCCGAGCAGTCCGAGCTCGACGCCCTGAAGAAGGCGATCGAGGACGCGGGCGTCCAGCTCACCGGGCTGAACTTCTACGCCGGACAGCTGCCCGGCCCCGACCGCGGCGCCCTGTCGGTCCCCGGCGAGGAGTCGGACCGCTTCCGCGCCAACATCGACGTGGCGGCCGGTTTCGCCCAGTCCCTGGGCTGCAAGGCCCTCAACGCCCTGTACGGCAACCGCGTCGAGGGCGTGGACCCGGCCGAGCAGGACCGGCTCGCTCTGGAGAACCTGGTCCTCGCCGCCCGCGCGGCCGACCGGATCGGGGCGGTGCTGCTGATCGAGGCGCTCAACAAGCCCGAGTCGCCGCTGTACCCGCTGGTGTCGGCGCCGGCCGCGATCGAGGTCGTCGACAAGGTCAACGAGGCCACCGGACTCGGCAACGCCACGTTCCTCATGGACCTCTACCACCTGTCCATGAACGGCGAGGACCTCGCGCAGGTGATCGACGCGTACGCCGCCAAGACCGGCCACGTGCAGATCGCCGACAACCCCGGCCGCGGCGCCCCGGGCACGGGCTCGCTCCCCCTGGAGGAGCTGCTCGACCGGCTGGCGAAGGCCGGTTACCAGGGCTGGGTGGGCCTGGAGTACAAGCCCGGCGACCGCCCGAGCGCGGAGGCCTTCGACTGGCTGCCCCGCGAAGCCCGCGCCGCCCGCTGACACCCCTGATTTTTTCGAGAGGCACCCATCATGAGCAACCTCCCCAAGATCGCATGGATCGGCCTCGGCATCATGGGCTCCCCCATGTCCGAGAACCTGATCAAGGCCGGATACCAGGTCACGGGCTTCACGCTGGAGCAGGAGAAGCTGGACCGCCTGTCCGCCGCCGGCGGCACCTCGGCCGGCTCCATCGCCGAGGCCGTGCGCGACGCCGACGTCGTCATCACCATGGTCCCCGCGTCGCCACAGGTCGAGGCCATCGCCTACGGCCCCGACGGCATCCTGGAGAACGCGAAGTCCGGCGCGCTGCTGATCGACATGTCCTCGATCACCCCGCAGACCTCCGTCGACCTCGCGAAGGCCGGCAAGGAGAAGGGCATCCGCGTCCTGGACGCCCCCGTCTCCGGCGGCGAGGCCGGCGCGATCGAGGCCGTCCTGTCCATCATGGTCGGCGGCGAGCAGGCCGACTTCGACGAGGCCAAGCCGATCCTGGAGGCCCTCGGCAAGACCATCGTGCTGTGCGGTCCGCACGGCTCCGGTCAGACCGTGAAGGCCGCCAACCAGCTCATCGTCGCCGTGAACATCCAGGCGTGCGCCGAGGCCGTGGTCTTCCTGGAGAAGTCGGGCGTGGACCTGAAGGCCGCCCTCGACGTCCTGAACGGCGGCCTGGCCGGCTCGACCGTGCTGACGCGGAAGAAGGACAACTTCCTGGCCCGCGACTTCAAGCCGGGCTTCCGCATCGACCTGCACCACAAGGACATGGGCATCGTCACCGACGCCGCCCGCAACGTGGGCGCCGCCCTGCCGGTCGGCGCCGTGGTCGCCCAGCTGGTCGCCTCCCTGCGCGCCCAGGGCGACGGCGGCCTGGACCACTCGGCCCTGCTGCGGGCCGTGGAGCGCCTCTCCGGCGCCCAGGTCTGAGGCACCGCCCCCGAGACCTCCGGGCGGCGCCGCCGCTGACACCTGTCCTGTCGCGCCCGAGCGGTGGCGCCGCCCGGAACCCACTTCAACAAACTGTTGACGTGCTCAGCACCCCAAATCTAGGCTCCACGAAGCGGAAACAGTTTTCCGCTGACCCCTCGCACGGAAGGTCCCCGATGTCGCAGCGCGCGCTCACGACGCGGACTCTCACCACGGAGTCCGGCGCCCCGGTCGCAGACAACCAGAATTCCGCCTCCGCCGGCATCGGCGGCCCGCTCCTGATCCAGGACCAGCACCTGCTGGAGAAGCTCGCCCGCTTCAACCGCGAGCGCATCCCGGAGCGCGTGGTGCACGCCCGCGGCTCCGGCGCCTACGGCCACTTCGAGGTGACCGACGACGTCACCGGCTTCACGCACGCCGACTTCCTGAGCACCGTGGGCAAGCGCACCGAGGTCTTCCTGCGCTTCTCCACCGTGGCCGACTCGCTCGGTGGCGCGGACGCGGTCCGCGACCCGCGCGGCTTCGCGGTGAAGTTCTACACCGAGGAGGGCAACTACGACCTCGTCGGCAACAACACCCCGGTGTTCTTCATCAAGGACCCGATCAAGTTCCCCGACTTCATCCACTCGCAGAAGCGCGACCCGTTCACGGGCCGTCAGGAGCCTGACAACGTCTGGGACTTCTGGGCGCACTCCCCCGAGGCCACGCACCAGGTGACCTGGCTGATGGGCGACCGCGGCATCCCGGCCTCGTACCGCCACATGGACGGCTTCGGCTCGCACACCTACCAGTGGACGAACGCCAAGGGCGAGTCCTACTTCGTCAAGTACCACTTCAAGACGGACCAGGGCATCCGGACCCTGACCGCCGGCGAGGCCGCGGAGCTGGCGGGCCAGGACCCGACCTCGCACCAGACGGACCTGGTGCAGGCGATCGAGCGGGGCGTGTTCCCGTCGTGGACGCTGCACGTGCAGCTGATGCCGGTGGCCGACGCGGCCAACTACCGCTTCAACCCGTTCGACGTGACCAAGGTGTGGCCGCACAGCGACTACCCGCTGCGCCGCGTCGGGCGGCTGATGCTGAACCGCAACCCCGACAACGTCTTCGCCGAGGTCGAGCAGGCCGCGTTCTCCCCGAACAACTTCGTTCCGGGCATCGGCCCCTCCCCCGACAAGATGCTCCAGGGCCGTCTGTTCGCCTACGCGGACGCACACCGCTACCGCCTGGGCGTCAACCACACCCAGCTCGCGGTGAACGCCCCGAAGGCCGTGCCCGGCGGGGCGGACAACTACGGCCGCGACGGCTTCATGGCGTCCAACGCGCAGGGCCGCGCCGCCAAGAACTACGAGCCGAACTCGTACGACGGCCCGGTGGAGACCGGCCGCCCGCTCGCCGCGCCGCTGGCGGTCTCCGGGCACACCGGCACCCACGAGGCGCCGCTGCACACCAAGGACGACGACTTCTTCCAGGCCGGTGAGCTGTACCGCCTGGTGTCCGAGGACGAGAAGAAGCGCCTGATCGCCAACATCGCCGGCGGCCTGTCCCAGGTCTCCCGCGAGGACGTGATCCAGAAGAACCTCGCGCACTTCCACGCCGCCGACACGGAGTACGGCAAGCGCGTGGAGGAGGCGGTCCGCGCCCTGCGCGAGGACTGATCCACCAGCTCGCCCACGGGACTTGACGGGGAGGTCAAGACCGTGTGCGCGGCCCGCGCAGGCATCGGAACGGCCCGGATGAGGGGTGGCCGCCCGGTGCCGGCGCGGGCAGGGCGAGGACCGCGGCGGCCTGCGAGCCAGTGCGGTGGTGAAGGGCCCGGAGCTTCTCCTACGACCTGAGGGGAGGAGCCGCCGGTCCCGTCGTGAACCGCCGCGGTCCCAGCCACTCGCCTCCGGCGGCCTTCCGGGCCGTCAAGGCCCCCTGAACTCCGTCCGGCGGCGCGAACGACCTGTCGCGCCCAGCCTCGCGCCGTCGGACGGGCACCACCCGGAATCCCTCCCCACCCCAGAAACCCTCACCGGGCCGAGAGGCGCCGGATGCGGACGGTCCCGCATCCGGCGCCTTTCTGTGTCCGGCGCCTCTCCGTGTCCGGCGTTCCTCCGTGTCCGGGACCGGGGTGCGGGCGGCGTCCGCGCGCAGCAGTCTGGAGTCATGGCACATCCAGTACATCCAGCGCATTCAGCAGGCCCAGCAAGCCCAGCAGATCCACCGGAGCATTCCCACGTCGTGGTCCGTCCCCCGGCGCTGGACGGCTCCCGCCGGGTCACCTCGGGCGAGGAGACGCTCGGGGTCGCCTCCCACCTCGACGACGTCGCCGAGATCCTGCGCCTGGCCGACCTGTACGTCACCGACGTGGCGACCACCGACCTCGTCGAGTGGCAGGGCGGCGGCCCGGACGACTGGCCGGGGCTGCACGAACACCATGAACACCACGACGCCTGAGCGCGCGTAGGCGGGCCCGGCAGCGGGCACAACCTCCGGCACACGGGGGTGGTGTCATGGAGGACACGGCGACGGACCGACGGGATCCCTACGAGATCGCGCTGCTGCGCGGCGGACCGCGCGCCGCCGTGACGGTCGCCGTCGTGGATCTCTACCTGCGCGGAGCGGTGGACGCCGGCCCGCCGGGCACCGTACGGGCGACGAGGACGGTGCCGGCCGCCCCGGTGCCGCCGCTGGCGGAGGCGGTGCGGCTGGCGTGCCGGGACGAACCGCTGAGCCCGCGGAAGCTGGCCCGGCACACGGGCGTCCGCCTGGCGGTGTCCCTGCTGCGGATCCCGCTCGCGGAGGCCGGGCTGCTGAGATACCCGCTGCTCGGTCCGACACGGGCCGCCCGCCGCACGGTGCGGTCCCTGCAGGAGCGGCATCCGCTGCCCGGGAGCCGGCGCGGCCTGCCGGACGCGGACAAGCTCCTCGCCGTCGCCCTGCACGACGTGGCCGCCCTGCGCGTGCTCCTGCCCCGCTTCGCGCTGCGCGCCGGGCTCACCGAGCGCGTCGAGGTGGCGGACAAGGGCATGCTGCGGCACTCCCCGCGGGGCGGCTCCGGGGGCGGCGGGGTCTACTACTGCGGCGGGGGCGGGGGCGGCGGCTCCGACTGACCCGGCACCCGCGCACGGCACACGCCCGCACGGAGAAGCGGCCCGCCCCCGAGGGGACGGGCCGCTTCCGTGAGCCCGGCAGACCGCTGTGGATCAGACCTTCAGCGTGCGGATCGCCGTCGGGGCGTGCCCCGGCTCGGTGGCGACCTCCTCGAACTCCACGACGTTGCTGATGTCGTTGGTGCCCGACATGGAGATGTTGGTGACGCGCTCCAGGATGGCCTCGACGACGACCGGGACCTGGTGCTCGGCGGCCAGCTTCTTGGCCTGCTCCAGGGCCGCGCCCAGCTCGTTCGGGTCGGTCACGCGGATCGCCTTGCAGCCCAGCCCCTCGGCGACCTTGACGTGGTCGACGCCGTAGACGCCCAGCTCGGGCGAGTTGATGTTCTCGAACTCCAGCTTGACCTGGAAGTCGATGTCGAACGCCCGCTGCGCCTGACGGATCAGGCCCAGGTAGGAGTTGTTGACCAGGACGTGCACGTAAGGGATCTTGTGCTGCGCGCCGACGGCCAGTTCCTCGATCATGAACTGGAAGTCGTAGTCGCCGGAGAGCGCCACGACCTGGGCATCCGGGTCGGCCTTGGCGACGCCGAGCGCGGCCGGGACCGTCCAGCCGAGGGGGCCGGCCTGGCCGCAGTTGATCCAGTGCCGCGGACGGTAGACGTGCAGCATCTGGGCGCCGGCGATCTGGGAGAGGCCGATGGTGGAGACGTACCGGGTCTCCGGGCCGAAGGCCTTGTTCATCTCCTCGTAGACGCGCTGCGGCTTGATCGGGATGTCGTCGAAGTGCGTACGGCGCTGGAGCGTGGCCTTGCGCTCCTGCGCGGAGGCGGCCCACGCGGAGCGGTCGGGCAGCTTGCCGGCCGCCTTCAGCTCCTTGGCGACCTCGACGAACAGCTCGAGCGCGACCTTGGCGTCGGAGGCGATGCCGTAGTCCGGGGCGAAGATCTTGCCGATCTGGGTGGGCTCGACGTCGACGTGGACGAACTTCCGTCCGGCGGTGTAGACGTCCAGCTTGCCGGTGTGGCGGTTGGCCCAGCGGTTGCCGATGCCGAGGACGAAGTCGGACTCCAGGAAGGTCGCGTTGCCGTAGCGGTGCGAGGTCTGGAGGCCGACCATGCCGGCGTTCAGCTCGTGGTCGTCGGGCAGCAGGCCCCAGCCCATCAGGGTCGGCACGACGGGGGTGCCGGTCAGCTCGGCGAACTCCACGAGGAGGTCGGCGGCGTCGGCGTTGATGACACCGCCGCCGGCCACGATCAGGGGGCGCTCGGAGGCGTTGAGCAGGCCGATGGCCTTCTCGATCTGGGCACGGCTGGCGGCCGGCCGGTAGACCGGGAGCGGCTCGTAGGTCTCGGGGTCGAACTCGATCTCCGTCATCTGGACGTCGATCGGCAGGTCGATCAGGACCGGGCCGGGGCGGCCGGAGCGCATGAGGTGGAAGGCCTGCTGGAAGACGCCCGGGACCTGCGCGGCCTCCAGGACGGTGACGGCCATCTTCGTCACCGGCTTGGCGATGGAGGCGATGTCGACGGCCTGGAAGTCCTCCTTGTGGATCACCGCGGTCGGCGCCTGGCCGGTGATGCAGAGGATCGGGATCGAGTCGCCGATCGCCGAGTACAGACCGGTGATCATGTCGGTGCCGGCCGGCCCGGAGGTGCCGATGCAGACGCCGATGTTGCCGGCGTGGGTCCGGGTGTAGCCCTCGGCCATGTGCGAGGCGCCCTCGACGTGCCGGGCGAGGGTGTGGTTGACGCCGCCGGAGGCCTTGAGCGCCGCGTAGAAGGGGTTGATCGCCGCGCCCGGCACACCGAACGCGTCGGTGACGCCCTCGCGCTTGAGGATCTCAACTGCCGCTCGGGCAGCGGTCATACGAGCCATCGAGTACTCCTGCTTCGGCTGTCGGATTTCACTCCCGGCGCGCCCCGCGGTGAGCAGATCCTTAGCTTTTCCGTATAGCGAAATTTGCTTTCTACGATCTGGAAGTAATGTAAGTGGACGGCAGGGGGCAGTCAAGAGACACGGGCGTCCGGGACAGCCGGAACGCATGCCGCCAAGACACGGACAGGACGAGGGTGTCCGGAGGACGATGGGGGCCATGGCCGAGACCATCCCGGTGTGCTGCGCCGCCTGCGGGCGCCGGCACCGCTACACGGCACCGACGTATCCGTGCGCGTGCGGCACGCCCGTCGCCCCGCCGCTGGATCCCCGGGGGACCCCGACGGTGGTCACCCGGCGGGTCTGGGAGGAGGAGTGGATCGGGGTGCGCTGCACGGCCTGCGGGGCGGAGAGCCGGTGGCCGCGTCCGGAACTGGGGTGTCCGTGCGGCACGGTGCTGTGCGTGCCGGTGGACCCGACGGCCGCGGGCCGCACCGGCCGGCCTCCCGGCTCACGGGTGCCGGCCCACCGGGCGGTCCCGATCCGCACGGCCCGCGACGCGGTCACCGCCGCCGTGCTGTACCTGCGGGGCCTCGGCCACCGGGACGTACGCCGCGCCGACCAGCGTCCCCCGGCGGGGATCGGACTGGCGGCACCGGGCGTCGTGGTCCACGTGGACGCGACGGCGGGCCCGGCCACGGTGCGGGACGTGGAGTGCCTGTGGCTGACGGCCATGGCGGAACCCGCGCAGGGCCTCTACTTCTCCCTCGCCGGGTACACCGAGGAGGCCCGCACCCGCGCCGGGCGGCTGGAGGTCCCGCTGTTCCTCCTCGACCCCTCGGGCACGGTCCGCCCGGTCAACGCGCCGGCGGTCGCACTGGACGCGAGGGCCGGCTGAGCTGCGCGCCGGTCAGTCCTCGGGGTCGCGCAGGCCGACGCAGTCGAGGGTCCAGAAGACGTCCGAGTAGACGAAGGTGCCCGTCATCCACGGCTCGTGCGCGGACAGCCGGGCGACCTGGAACGCGGCGTCCGGGATACGCAGCGACGGCGACCGGAAACCGAGCGCGCGAGCCCCCTCGAAGCCGCGCGCGCCGTAGTAGTGCGGCGAACCCTCCACAAACACCAGCGGCACACCCCGGCTGTCGGCCGCCGCGAGGGCGTGGGCGACGAGCCGCGTCCCGATCCCCCGCCCCTGGTGCTCCGGAAGCACCCCCAGCGGTGACAGCGTCAGGACGTCCACGATCCGGCGCGGAGCGTCCAGCCGCGCCGCGCTCATCAGGACGTGCCCGACGACCCGGCCGCCGAGGACGGCGACAAAGGACATCGGCGCGAGCTCGGCCTCGGCGACGCGCAGCGCCTCCACGAGCCCGGGAACCCGCTCACCGTCACCGAAGGCCCGCGTATGCAGATCGCGCACGTCTCGCTGATCGTCAGCGGTTTCGTCGCGGACCGCGAGCCCCGCGCCGGCGGAAGCGATACGGGATGCCACGAGCGCCTCGTCTGACGTCATGGCCGAGAGGGTAGACCGGGAGCCGGCACGGTGCGAGGCAATTACGCACCGTGGGAGTACCGCATCACGGCCGGCCGCGCCCCGGTACCCCTCCTGCTCCGTCCGCCGGCACGCCCCGAGACACTGCAACGCCGGACGAACACGCCTCTCGCTAGGATGTTCGTTCACGCCAGGCCAACGGGAGGGGCTGCTGTGGCGGAGGGGGGAGACGGGTTCGTCACGACCACGGAGGCGTCGTCCGGCACGTGTCGTGCAGTGGACACACGGGCCCGACGAGGCACCGGCCCGAGCCGTTCGCACGATGCCGTCGCCATCAGGACGACAGGGTTATCCGGTGCTGCCGGCAGGATCGCGGCGTGCCCCATTCACCGCCGCTCCCATCCGTGGCTTCGCATGCTCCTGCCTTGCCAGTGGTCGGACTGGCGACGCGATCACATACCTCGATGAGTACGGAGGATCCGATGGCTTGGGATGAATGGGAGCAGATCAAGGCTGCGGTAGCACAACGTCAGGACCGTCACACGCAGTTGAACAGCGCGCAAGGCGCCACCGGCCGGCCCGACCTCAAGACGAACTCCCAGGGCAAGCAGAAGGCGATCAAGGCCCTTGTAGAAGCGATCCGCCCCGGTCTGGACAAGACGGGAACCCATGCCGACGAGGACACCGACGCGGCAGAGCGAACGTTCAACGGCTGGGCGACCGGATCCGGCCTCAAGGACGCACACGACGAATGGGCCCTCCAGGTGAAGGGGCTTCAAGAACGCCTCGCCCACGACCAGGCCGCTCTGAGCAAGACGAAGAAAGGCTTCCAGTTCGTCGAACACGACGTGGAGAGTTCCCTCGCACGCATAAACCCGCTTGGGCCAGATCCACGCAGGGACGTCTGATCTCGACATCCCGCTGCTCGCACACACGGAGCGGCTTCAGCACCGAGACTACGGGGAGACAGACATGCTGACGTATCAAGACGTGATGACGATCCGACTGGCCCCTCTCACCACGGCAGCCGTCTCATGGGAGCAGATGGCGGACGGCTTCGAGGACCTGGGCGAACTATACGGGGACAATGTTCAAGCCGTTGCCTCGGACGGTGGCTGGGTAGGGATCAGCGCAGGAACCGCCGAGACGCGCTTCTCCGCGACGCGGAAGCAGTTCGACGCCGGTGCCGTCGAGGCACGAGCCATCGGGGGCATCCTTCGAGACATCCATGCACAGTTCACCGAGCGCATACAGGCAGTCAAGAACCTGGTCGAGTCGGCCAAGGAAGCACATATACATATAGACGCCAAGGGGCAGGCACACCTCGATACCAGCAAGGCGAAGGACACAGGAAGCGGCTTCCTCTGGGACGCTACAGAGCGCGCCATGCTGGAGGCCAGCTGGACAACTGCTGTTGCCGCAGCAGTACAAGCAGTGGATGACGCGGACCAAGGCGCCAAACTGGCGCTTCGGGATGCCGCCGGCATCAAAAACTTCTTCGAGGAGATGTTTGACACTGCTCGCGGTACCGGTCACGACTTCAACGCCGACGCGGTCGGAGACATTGAAGTCGTCGAGGCACGCGAGGCGAACAAGTACGCGGACCAGATCCTGGCGGGGGAAAAACCGGCCGACCCGGAGGAATGGGCGCGACTGATGCGCGACAACTCCGATGACACAAAGTTCAGCCAGACAGTACTCAACCACCTGGACCCCGAGGGGACCATCAAGATCACCAATCAGCTCAACACCTTCGCCTACGACTCGGACACGGGGAACAAGCAGCATTACCTGGGAGCCGAGCAGGGACTTGCCAACGCGCTGGCCACCGCCACGAAGGACCGGAATTCGAAGTTCTACAAGGACTTTCATGCCGGCCTGAAGGAAGCCGGCATGAAGCGGTACGAGTGGCAGGGCGAGAAGGTCCGCGGATACCAGTCCCTTGTCACGCTGATGCAACACGGCGAAGGGTACCCGGCCCACTTGATGCACGACCTTGGAGACGATCTGATCGCCGCCGAGAAGGCGGACAAGGGCGACGACAACTGGGATCTGCCCAAGGCGTTCGTCACCTCACGTGACGAGTGGTTCGCGAACGACCCCCTCGACGGCCTTCTCGGCATCATGAGCGAGGACCCAGAGGCATCGGCAACGTTCCTCGATCCCGAGTCCGATCCCCACCCGGACGACGGAAAGAAGGAAGGAAACGACCGACTGGAGTACCTGACGAGGAAGCGGGACTGGGATGTCGTCGACGGAAACCCCCACATGCGCAACCCGCACGACCCCGACAGCATGTGGGGCGACCCCCTTCGCAGTTCGGACATCGAGGATGCGCAGGGCAGAGCCGGGTTCGGCGCAGCGTTGGTGGCAGCAACGACGGGCATCGACCCGAACAACTCGGGCAGCGGTTTCGTCCAGCACTCCGAAGCCAACAACCGCGTGTTCGAGAACACCCTGAAGCACCTGTCCGCGGAGGGCAACGACTTCCCGCCGAGCCTGCGCACCCCGATGGCGATGGTCATGGGCAACTACGGCGACGAGGTGCACGCAACGGCGAGCGCCCAGCTCGAGTCGCGCAGTCCGCTGGACCGCAGCGAAGTCCTCGAAGTGGCGAAGCAGATCTCACGCGACCGCTTTTCCTACTTCACGCTGCAGGACTCCATCAACCGGGAAATCGTCCACGACATCAACACCGGAGTGGGCGGCCATGAAGAGACGTGGAGAAAAGCAGGCCATACCGTCGGATTCCTGGAAGAAGCCAGATACCAAGGGCTGGCCGTGGATGCCGACGACGCCAAGAGCAAGGCCGCCTGGGAAGCGAAAATGGACTATCACACCTGGGGCGGTGTCGTGAACTTCATCCCGCATGCAGGTGATGCCGCGCAGCGCGGCGTCGATGTCCTGACATCCAGATGGCTCGAGGACGAGACTCAGAGAATCAACGATGGACTGGCGCATGACAATACAGAGTCCTCCCTCGACCAGGAAAAGCGCGTCGCAGCTTTGGCCGATATCTGGAGACAGGCAAACCCCAATCACCTCGATGGTGAATCGATAGACACCACGATCTCGAAAATAAATGGCACTGTGAACGACGGGAACAGTACTGCTCGCGGTCTGGCAGGTAAGGGCTCATGAAACGTATCCACCTCTGCGGCATACTCGTAACTGCCGCTCTCCTCGCTTCCGGCTGCTCGAGCGGCAAACCGGGATACGGCTATGCGATTCCCTCACAAATGTGCGGCGTCGGAGTCGACCAGTCGGCGCTGAAGTCGCTCCTTCCCCCGGGGGAAGAGGGAGCAGTCACAGAGGGGGCCCACGACTGGGAACGCCATACGTGCCGGGTGGTCGTCGAGAAGAAGACGGAGCTGGCCATGACGGTGGCGCGCGACGTTGCAGTCGATGACGCCGCGAAATCCGGGGAAGAGGAGTTCCGGAACTTCAGGAAAATCTCCCTGGAAAGGCCCGTGACGAGCGCGGGAGTCGGGGACGGCGGCGCCGTGGCATGGATGACGTGCCGGCCCCGACCCGGTCAACCCCAGGAAGAGATGCCTGACTTCCCGTTTACGCACCTGGTGCTGAAGATTCATACCGCTGCCGCGGTCAAGGACTCCGACAAAGCGGCCGATCACCGAGCGGACTTGGAACGATTCCTGCGTTCCTACATCCCCGACCTGACCGAGGCCTGGTGCAGGTGAGGAGAACCCGTCCCTCTTGAGGCCAGCGCCTCATGATCTCGGCGGCCGTCGGCACCGCACCGGACGGCCGCAGGTCAGGCAGGGCGGAGCGTCGTGTCCGTGGGCGCGAGGCGGTGTTTCGAGTCGCCGCCCGCCCACGGGCGACCGGCGACAGGAACGTCTGACGGTCCCGCAGAACACCTCCGCTCCCGCCACGGCCCGCGACCGGGACACCGGAGGCGCCGCTCGCACCGCGGACACGGCCGTCACCGACTGCCCTCCTCGCGGTGTCAGCCGCAGGTAGCCGGTTCCGCGTGCCGAGCGCTGGAACTCAGTGGGTGGGAACCGGCCGGGCCGACGGCTGCCAGTCACGTCGGAGCAGCCCGTAGATCCACGAGTCGGAGACGTCGCCGTTGACGACGCAGTCCTCGCGCAACGTCCCCTCCCGCACGAAGCCGAGCTTCTCCAGCACACGGGCGGACGGCGCGTTGCGGGTGTCGACCTCGGCCTGGACACGGTTCAGGTCCAGCGTGTCGAAGGCCCACCCCAGCACAGCACGGGCGGCCTCGGTGGCGTAGCCCTGCCCCCACACCGCATCGTCGTAGCAGTAGCCGAACACCGCACTGCGGAAGTCCGGGTTCCAGCTCCCCAGGTTGCACCAGCCGATGAACGCCCCGTCGGAGACCCGCTCCGCGGCCAGCCGCGCCCCGGTACCCTCCCGCTCCACCCGCCGGCACACCCCGAGGAACGTCTCGGCCCGCGAACGCTCGGTCCACGGCGGCGAGTCCCAGTACCGCAGGATGTGCGGGTTGCTGTGCAGTGCGAAGAGGTCGTCCGCATCCGTGTCCTCGAAGGCCCGCAGTCGAAGACGCGGTGTGTGCAACGTGGGGGTGGGCAGCGGCACCGTCATGTTTCCCTCCCTGATCGGCGGCCGCCCCATCAGACATCGGCCGGGGGTCCCGCGCAACGGGGTTTCCCGGTGGGGGCCTCCTCGTGGCCTCGAGATGCCGCCCCACGTGGACCGCGACGGCGGTCAAGGACGAGTGCGACGCCGGCAGTAGTGCACGGTGACGACGGCCGACAGCGGCCCCCGCGCGACCAACGGCAGGTAGCAGGCGGTCATCACCCGCTCCCCCACGGCCGCACCGGTCCCGGCGTCAGGAAGGCCGGGACCGGTGCGGCACGGACAGCAACGGCACGACGAGACGGACGGCGTCGCCCACGCTCCGCGCCCACCACCGCGTGGCGACGGCACGGCGCGCCGGGTCGCCCGTCCTGATCGGCGGCCCGGTGAACGCCCGCGGTCATCGCGCTAGTTGCCGTACGTCTCCCGCAGCTCGATCTTGCGCACCTTCCCCGAGACCGTCATCGGGAAGGCGTCCAGGTTCTGTACGCGGCTCGGGATCTTGTAGTGGGCCAGTTGGCCGTCGCAGTACGTGCGCAGTTCGTCGAGGGTCAGGGGGTCGGCCGGGTCGCGGGGGATCACGCAGGCCAGGACCTCCTCGCCGTAGCGCTCGTGCGGGACGCTGACGACCTGGACGTCCGCGATCTTCGGGTGGGCGTAGAGGAACTCCTCCACCTCACGGGGGTAGATGTTCTCCCCGCCGCGGATGATCATGTCCTTGATGCGGCCGACGATCTCCACGTAGCCGTCCTCGCGCATCGTCGCGAGGTCGCCGGTGTGCATCCAGCGGCCCTGGTCGATCGCCTCGGCGGTCTTCTCCGGCTCGTCCCAGTAGCCGAGCATCACGCTGTAGCCGCGGGTGCGCAGCTCGCCGGCCTCGCCGCGGGGGACGGTCACGCCGGTGACCGGGTCGACGACCTTGACCTCGATGTGGGGCAGTACACGGCCGACGGTGCCGGTGCGGTGTTCGAGGTCGTCGTCCATGCGGGTCTGCAGGGAGACCGGGGAGGTCTCCGTCATGCCGTAGCAGATGGAGACCTGCTCCATGTGCATCTCGGCGACCACCCGTTTCATCACCTCCACCGGGCACGGCGAGCCCGCCATGATGCCGGTGCGCAGCGTGGAGAGGTCGTACGACGCGAAGTCCGGGTGGTTCAGCTCCGCGATGAACATGGTCGGGACGCCGTACAGCGACGTGCACCGCTCCCGCTGCACCGCCTCCAGCGTCGCCGCCGGCTCGAAGGACGGGGCCGGGATGACGATGCAGGCGGCGTGGGAGGTGGCGCCCAGGTTGCCCATGACCATGCCGAAGCAGTGGTAGAAGGGGACCGGCAGACAGACCCGGTCCCGCTCCGTGTAGCCGACCGTACGGCCCACCCAGTAGCCGTTGTTGAGGATGTTGTGGTGCGAGAGGGTGGCGCCCTTGGGGAAGCCGGTCGTGCCCGAGGTGTACTGGATGTTGACCGGGTCGTCGCAGCTCAGCTCGGCGGCGAGCGCGTCCACCCGCTCCTGCGGCACCGACGCCGCGCCCGCCGTCAGCGCGTCCCAGGAGGCGTCGCCGATGTACACCGTCTCACGCAGCGCCGGGCACCGGCCGCGGACCTGGTCCACGATCGCGCGGTAGTCGCTGCTCTTGTGGGCGAGGGAGGCGACGAGCACGCTGATGCCGGACTGCTTGAGCACGTACTCCAGCTCGTGTGCCCGGTAGGCCGGGTTGACGTTCACCATGATGACGCCGATGCGGGCGGTGGCGTACTGGACGAGGACCCACTCGGGGCAGTTGACCGCCCAGATGCCGACCCGGTCGCCCTTGGTGACGCCCTTCGCCAGCAGTCCGCGCGCCACCTCGTCGACGGCGGCGCCGAACTCGGCGTACGTCCAGCGCCGGCCGGACGGCACGTCGACCAGGGCCTCGCGGTCCGGGTGGGCGGCGATCGCCCGGTCGAGGTTGGCGCCGATGGTGTCGCCGAGGAGCGGGGTCTCGCTGGTGCCGTGGGCGTAGGACGGTGCGGTCACCGGAAGTCCTCCTCGCGGTACTCGTCCGGGGAGCCGGCCGCCGTGGCCTCGCGCAGTTCGATGCGGCGGATCTTGCCGGACACGGTCTTGGGCAGCTCGCCGAACTCCAGGCGGCGCACGCGCTTGTACGGGGCGAGGATCTCGCGGGAGTGCTCGAAGAGGACCTTCGCGGTGTCCGGGCCGGGCTCCCAGCCCGCCGCCAGGACGACGTAGGCCTTCGGCACCGCGAGCCGCAGCTCGTCGGGGGCCGGCACGACCGCGGCCTCGGCGACCGCCTCGTGCTCCAGCAGGGCGCTCTCCAGCTCGAAGGGGCTGATCTTGTAGTCGCTGGCCTTGAAGACGTCGTCGGCGCGGCCCACATAGGTGAGGTAGCCGTCGGCGTCGCGGGAGCCGATGTCGCCGGTGCGGTAGTAGCCGCCGGCCATGGCCTCGGCGGTGCGGTCGGGGTCGCCGTGGTAGCCCGTCATCAGGCCGACGGGGCGGCCCGACAGGTCGAGCGCGATCTCTCCCTCTTCGGCGCCGGGGGCGCCGGTGACCGGGTCGAGGAGTTCGACGCGGTAGCCCGGGCTGGGGCGGCCCATGGAGCCGGTCTTCAGGACCTGGCCGGGGCTGTTGGACACCTGCACGGCGGTCTCGGTCTGTCCGAAGCCGTCCCGGATGGTGACGCCCCAGGCCCGGCGGACCTGCTCGATGACCTCGGGGTTGAGGGGCTCACCGGCGGCGACGACCTCGCGCGGCGGGGTGGCGAGCTGGGACAGGTCGGCCTGGATGAGCATCCGCCACACCGTCGGCGGCGCGCAGAACGTCGTCACCCCGGCCCGGTCCATCTCGGCCATCAGCCGGGCCGCGTCGAAGCGGGTGTAGTTGTGCAGGAAGACGGTCGCCTCGGCGTTCCACGGCGCGAACAGGTTCGACCAGGCGTGCTTGGCCCAGCCGGGCGAGGAGATGTTCAGGTGCACGTCGCCCGGCTTCAGACCGATCCAGTACATCGTCGCCAGATGGCCGACCGGGTACGACACGTGGGTGTGCTCGACCAGCTTGGGGCGGGCGGTCGTGCCCGAGGTGAAGTAGAGCATCAGCGGGTCGTCGGCGGCGGTGGGGCCGTCCGGGGCGAAGCCGGCCGGGGCCGAGGCTGCGTCCTCGTACGCCAGCCAGCCGGGGGACGGGGCCGTGGTGGCGCCGACCGCGATGCGCGTGTAGTCGCCGGGTACGTCGTCGAACTTGCCGGTGTCCTCGGAGCGGGCGATGACGTGCCGCACCCGGCCCCGGTCGACGCGGTCACGCAGGTCGGCGGGGCCGAGGAGGGTGGTGGCCGGAATGACCACGGCGCGCAGCTTCATCGCCGCGAGGGCCGTCTCCCACAGCTCGGCCTGGTTGCCGAGCATGACGAGGATGCGGTCCTCGGCGCGGACGCCCCGCTCGCGCAGCCAGTTCGCGACACGGTCGGAGCGGGCCGACATCTGCGCGAAGGAGACCCGGACCTCGGAGCCGTCCTCCTCCACGATGTGCAGCGCCGTGCGCTCGTTGCCCTCGGCGATGACGTCGAACCAGTCCAGCGCCCAGTTGAAGTACTGGGGGCGCGGCCAGGTGAAGCCCTCGTAGGCGCTGGCGTAGTCCTCGCGGTGTTCCAGCAGGAAATCGCGTGCGCTGCGGAACAGTTCGGTCGCCGTCGTCATCTGTCCTCCTCGGTGCCGGACCATTGCCGGGCGGCTCTCTGCCATCGTGTAATCCGTGATGCAGGTCTCACTACCCCCGAACGGGGGTGTGCGCGACGGAACGGGCCGCGAAGGAGTGAGCGCAGTGGCGGTGGACGCGGCTGACACGGGGGAGATCCGCAGTGCGCTGGTGCGGCTGCGGCGCACCACCGGGCTGCCGGTCGCCTTCGGCGGGCTGGTGGAGTCCGGGCGCCGGCAGGTGCGCATCAGCGAGCTCAGCGGCACCGCGACGGCCGCGCTCAGCGCCCTCGCGGTGACCTCCGGCAACGGTCTGGGCGGCAAGGCGGTCGCGCTCACCCGGCCCTGCGCGGTCACCGACTACTCCGTCTCCCGGCAGATCAGCCACGAGTACGACCTCCCGGTCGCCGCGGAGGGGCTGCGCTCGGTGGTGGCGGTGCCGGTGGTGGTACGGCGCCGGGTGCGCGGTGTGCTGTACGGCGCCCTGCGCACGGCCCGGCCGCTGGGCGACCGGACGCTGAGCGCTGCCGTGGAGGCGGCGCGGGACGTGGAGCAGGCGCTGGTGCTGCGGGACGAGGCGGGTGAGCTGCTGGCGGCGGCCCGGCCCGAGCCGGCGCGTGATCGGGCGGACCCGGCGGCGTGGGAGCAGGTGCGGGAGGCGCATGCCGCGCTGCGGGCGCTGGCGCCGAGGATCCCGGACCCGGCGCTGCGGGAGGAACTGCTGCGGGCGTGCGGGATGCTGGCGGGCGGCGCCGGTGTGCAGGGGGGCGGGGTGCGGCTGGCTCCGCGGGAAGTGGACGTGCTGGCGTGTGTCGCCGCCGGTGCGACGAACGCGGTGGCCGCGGAACGGCTGGGGGTGGGGGCGGAGACGGTGAAGGGGTATCTGCGGTCGGCGATGCGGAAGCTGGGGGCGCGGACGCGGGGGGAGGCGGTGGTGGCGGCCCGGCGGGCCGGGTGCCTTCCGTAGTCGTCGGGTGGGGTGCGTGGCGTCGGGGCCCGGCGCACGGTTCCCCGCGCCCCTGGGGGTGACGGTGCGGAGGCGGTCCGCGGAGGGAGGCTCCGTGCACCCGGCGGGAGGGGCATTCTCCGGGGTTTGTATTCTGGGTTCCGTCGCCTGTTATTTCCCTCACCTCCTCAGTCCCCCGTAATTCATTGCCCCGACGCCTAATATTGGCCGGGACACGACACGCGAGGGGAGCGGTCACCGTGCGACGGGACTTCACGGAGCCTGCCGGGTGCCGCTCGGACCTGGTCATCGGGCGGGAGGCACCGTTCGGCGCGGCCCGTGAGCAGCTCGCGCGAGGGGGCAGTGTGCTCCTGCACGGCCCCGCCGGAATTGGAAAGTCGGCCGTCCTGCGGACACTGGCCGCCGAATATGCCCGCACGGCACAGACCGTGTTGCGCTGCTCGGCCACGGAGTCCGAATCACATCTCCCCTTCCTCGCCCTCGCCGACCTCCTCGGCCCGGTCCTGGACGAGGTGTCCGGCGCCCTGCCCGCCGCGCAGCGCACCGCGCTGGAGTCGGCCCTCACGGGCCGCGGCGAGTCCACGCTCCAGCGGGACGGGCTCGCGCTGCGCCTCGCCGTGCTGTCCGCGCTGCGCGCCCTCGCCGCCGAGGGCCCCGTCCTCGTCGTCGCCGACGACCTGCAGTGGCTGGACCCGGCCAGCACCGAGCTGCTCGGCTTCGCCGCCCGCCGGCTGGGCGACACCCCCGTACGGCTGCTGTGCGCGGTGCGGACCGACGGGCAGGAGTACGACCGTCATCTGCGCGCCTCGCCGCCGGACACCCGGGCGGTGCGCCTGGAGCCGCTGACCCGCGCCCAGGTGTCGGCGCTGCTCGACCAGCGCGGTTTCTCCGGGCTGCCCCGTTCCACGGTCCGCGACATCCACCGCACCAGCGGCGGCAACCCGCTGTTCGCGCTGGAGCTGGGCCGTGCCCTGGCCGAGAGCCCCACCCCGCCCCGGCCGGGCGAGGCGCTGCCGGTGCCGACCTCGCTGCGCGCGCTGGTGCTCAGCCGGCTGGAGATGCTGTCGGAGGAGGCCCGCCGCACCCTGCTGGTGGCCAGCGCGGGTGCCCGGCCCACCACGGCCCTGCTGCACGCGGCCGGCCGGGCGGGCGCCGAGGCCGAGACCGCCCAGGCCGCCGCGCTGGGTCTGCTGGCGACCGACCCGGAGGACCCGGCCGTACGGTTCGCGCATCCGCTGATCTCGGCCGCCCTGTACGCCGAGGCGCCGGCGCCGGAACGGCGGGCCGCGCACGCCGCGCTGTCCACGGCGGCGTCGGACCCGATCGAGCGGGCCCGGCATCTGGCGCTGGCCACCATCGGCACCGACCCGGAGGTGGCGGCGCGGCTCGCGGAGGCCGCCGCGCTGGCCCGGGACCGCGGTGCGCCGTCGGTGGCGGCCTCGCTGGGGCTGCTGGCGGCCCGGCACACCCCGGCGGACGGCACGCCGGGTCCGGACGAGCGCCGGCTCCAGGCCGCCGAGGACGCGATCACCGCGGGCGAGGTCGACCTCGCCCGGGACGTCGCCCGCGAGGTGCTGACCCGGGCCACCGCGCCGGGCGAGCGCGTGCGGGCCTGGATGGTGGTCATCGAGGCGGCCGGACAGGCCATCGGCGACGTCGACGCCGTCTTCCCGCAGGCCCTGGCCGACGCGGGCGACGACCCACGGCTGCTGGCCCTGGTCCACTACCAGCTGGCCTGGCGGGGTCTGGTGGTGCAGGGCGACTTCGCGCAGGGCCGGGAGGAGGCTGCGCACGCGGCCCGGCTGGCGGCGCGGGCCGGGGACCGCAGCACCGAGCTGCTCGCGCTCGCCTTCCAGGCGCAGGCCGAGACGCTGATGGGGCATCCGGACGCGCCGACGACCATCGAGCGGGCGCGGCAGGAGCCGCAGGACCCGCGGGTGGCCTGCCACCACAACGGGGCCGGCTCGACGCGGTACCGCTGGCTGGTGATGAGCGACCGGCTGGCCGAGGCGCGGACCACCGTCTCCGCGCTGCTGCGCGAGGCGCGGCGGCGCGGCATGGCCGAGAGCGAGGTGCACTACCTGCGCTTCCTCTCCGAGACCGAACTGCACGCCGGGCACTGCGGCCGGGCCCTGGAACTGGCCCGGGAGAGCCTGACGCTGGCGCGGGACGCGGGCATCGGCGAGGGGGCGGGGGCGATGCAGGCGGCGCTCGCGGAGGCCGCGGGCGGGGACGTGGAGCGGGCGCTGGCGCTGGCGCGGGAGGCGGTGCGGCGGGCCGAGGAGGACGGCGACGCCGTGTATCTCTCCCGGGCGCTGGCCGCGCTCGGTCACGCCCACCTGGTGGCGGGCGACGCCGGTGCGGCCGTGGACGCGCTGCGCCGGGTACGGGAGTTGGAGGCGGGCGCGGGCATCACCGACCCGGCGCGCGGCCGGTGGCAGGGCGATCTCGCGGAGGCGCTGGTGCTGACCGGGCAGCCGGCGGAGGCGCAGGAGGTCATCGAGGTCACGCGGGCGCACGCGCTGCGGCTGGACCGCGGGAGCGTGCTGGCCGTGCTGGACCGGGCGGAGGCGCGGCTGCGGGCGGCGCGGGGCGAACACCGGTCGGCCGTGGCCCGGTTGGTGTCGGCGCGGGACCGGCTCGGCGAGCTGGGGTTCGGGCTGGAGGAGGCGCGGGCGGCGTTCACGCTGGCGGAGCTGCGGGCGGACCGGCCGGGGCCGACGTCCTACGACGAGGCGGCGCGGCTCTTCAGGCGCTGCCGGGCGCTGCCCTGGCTGCGGCAGGTGGAGGCGGCCGTCGCGGCGCGGGCGGCCGCGGCCGAGCCGGCCCCCGCGCGGCACGCGGCGGCCCCGGACTGTCTGGCGGGGCTGGCCGCGATGGAGCGTCAGGTGGCGTCGCTGGTCATGGAGGGTGCCACCAACCGGGAGATAGCCGCCCGGCTGTTCGTCAGCGTCAAGACGGTCGAGGCGACGCTGACCCGGGTCTACCGCAAGCTCGGGATACGGTCACGGGTCGACATCGTCAGACTGGCGGCGGGCCGCAGGGGCTAGGGGCTGTCTGACGATTCCCGTCTGCCGCGCGACGCCATGCACGCTCCCCCCTGAGGGGGCACCCCCACTCGCCGCACCGGCCTCGGACCCGAGTACGTCCAGTACGCGGGTCCGGGGCCGGCACGCCGAGAGCACGCACCTGACGCCGCGCGGCCGCCCTTCGGGCGACGACGGGAATCGTCAGACAGCCCCTGGGGCGAACACGCCCCTAGGCCACCGCCGCGCGGGCGAAGTCCAGGGTGAGCGCCGCGACGCGGTCGGGGAACTGGTCGTGCGGGTAGTGGCCGGCGCCCTCGATCATCTCCAGGCGGCCGAGGCCTGGCGGCAGGGCGGCGACGATCGCGGAGCCCTCGGCGTGCGGGTCGGCCCAGTCGGGGTCGAGGGTGCCCATCACGACCAGGACCGGGCAGCGGACGTCCGGGAGCCGCGCACCGGCGTCGGTCGGGGCACTGCGGCCCATGGCCTGCATGGCTTTCATCCGGCCGGGCTCGCGCAGCAGGGCCTCGATGCGGCCGAGCCGCTCGGTCCAGTCGGCCGGCCTGAGGCCGGGGTAGGCCACGTCCAGGTACGAGCGCCACAGCGGCAGGCTGCCGAACACCCCGGCGCCGAGCAGCCGCAGCATGCCCCGCCGGAAGCGCCTCACCCGCAGGTCGCCGAGGCGGACCGACTGCTTGCGGGTGAACGGCGCCAGCTCCACGACGGCTGTGACCAGGGCGGGTTCCCGTGCGGCGGCGATGGTGGCGGCGCCGCCGGAGACCGAGTGGCCCACGAGGACGGCCGGTCCGCCGAGGTGGCGGATCAGGGCGAGGAGGTCGCCGGCGATGTCGGTGCGGCTCCAGGCGGGCCAGTCGACGCTGGACTCGCCGCAGCCGCGCAGGTCGACGGCGGCGACGCGGTGGCCGGCCGCCACCAGGGCGGGGGCGACGGCACGGTAGGCGGCGCGGCTGTCGCCCACGCCGTGGGCGAGCACGATCAGGGGGCCGTTCCCGGTCACCTCGTAGGCGATCGTGCCGCCGTCGACGGCAAGGTACTCGGTCATGGCATCCCCCGGTTCGAGAACTGGCTAACATTGTTAGCTTGAAGCTAACACCGTTAGCCTCGACTGTCAAGGCATCGCAGGAGGAGCGGCGGGAAGGGAACCGGGACGCCCCGCGGCACGTCGGAGAAGGGCGGCGGGGCCGGGTGTCCGGCGAGGGGTTTGGCGGGGGCCGACCGAGGGTTATCCCTGCCCGACTCCCTTAGGGGCTTCCCTCATTGGGGGGCCGGTGCCGTCGGTTCTAGCGTGAGGGCGTGCCGCTCGCCCGGGCATTACGGGGGTCTGTCCCGAGACCCCCGTGCACACCCCCCACACCCGGGCGCCCCCCACCGGCAATCCTGAGGAGACTCATGTCCGGGCTCACTCGCGCCAGATCGACCGCCGCCGCCCTGGCCACCACCGCCGCCGCCGCGGCCGCCCTGCTGGCCGCCCCCGCCGCACAGGCCGCGCCGCAGCCCATCGTGGGCGGTACGACCACCACGACCAGCGCCTACCCGTTCGTCATGCAGATCACCGACGCCTCGCAGAACCAGTTCTGCGGCGGCACCCTCGTCTCCCCCACCAAGGTGGTCACGGCCGCCCACTGCATGGTCGGCGAGACCACCCGCAGCGTGCGCGTCGTCGGCGGGCGCACCTACCTCAACGGCACCAACGGCACGGTCGCCCAGGTCAGCAAGATCTGGATCGACCCGGCCTACACCGACGCCACCAACGGCGACGACGTGGCCGTGCTGACCCTGTCGACGTCGATGCCGTACACGCCGGCGTCGTACGTCTCCTCCTCGGACACCTCCGTCTACGCGGCCGGCACCACCGCCCGCGTCCTCGGCTGGGGCACGACCCGGGAGAACGGCAGCTCCTCCAACCAGCTGCGGACCGCGACCGTGCCGATCGTGTCCGACTCCGGCTGCCGCACCTCCTACGGCTCCGACTTCGTCGCGAGCGACATGGTCTGCGCCGGATACACCTCCGGCGGCGTGGACACCTGCCAGGGCGACAGCGGCGGGCCCCTTCTCATAGGGGGCGTCCTGGCAGGGATCACTTCCTGGGGCGAGGGCTGCGCCCGGGCCGGCTACCCGGGAGTCTACTCCCGGCTGACCACCTTCTCGGACCTGGTGACCGCGCAGGTCACCTCCTAGCCCCGCCCCAGCAGGACTCCTGAGTACCCCTCAGGTGCAAGACCGGGGGGCGTTGCGAGCCACCACGAGCGGCCCGCAGCGCCCCCTCTCCACGTCCGCGGCCCGGACGGCGCCGCCGGACCACGCCGCCGGTCAGCCGCGCACGGTGCCGAACCGGAGGTCGTACGGCTCCCCCGGGTGCAGCGTCGCCAGCATCCGCTCCCCCTCGCCCAGCACCTCGTCCCGCTGCGCCCTGCCGAGCCGGCCGAACGCCTCCACGACCAGAGCGCCGTCCTCCAGCTTCCACAGCCCGGCCACGAAGCCGTCGACCAGCAGGACGCGGTACGCCTGGTTCCCGCGCCAGGTGCGGCCCTTGTGCTCCGCCGGGATCACGCGGGTGCGGTCGGCGTGGGACAGGAGCAGGTTGTCGAACTCGGGCAGGAAGCGCGGCGGGGCCGGGGTGTCCGGGCCGGGGCGCGGGGCGTCGGGCAGGTCGAACAGTTCGGTGCCGTCGGGGCCGCGGAAGGTGACGAGCCGGGGACGGAGCCGTTCGAAGGCGTCCCGCAGCCGGGTCAGGCCGGCCCAGGTCTGCATGTCCTTCACGGACGCCGGGCCGAAGGCGGCCAGATAGCGCAGCACGGTGCCGTCCGGCGCCGGTGCCGGACTCGCGGGGCGGCCCAGCCAGTGCTCGGCGGTGGTGAGCGTGACCTGGCCGCTGCGGCCCCACAGCCCGCGCGGGGTCACCTGGACCAGCGGAAGCGTGCAGCGCGCCGCCGCGGACAGGGCCTGCGGGTCGGCGTCGGGCCACTCGGCGAGCAGCGCCTGGCGCAGTTCCTTCAGGGTGCGCGGCTCGGCCTCCACCAGCTCGCGGGCGACGACGGCGAGCCGGTCCAGGTCGACGCCCACCAGCCCCTTGCGGAAGGCTCCCAGCTCACGGTCGCGGGCGGCCTGCACCAGCGGACGCAGGGTCAGGCAGTCGTCGGCGGTGTGGGTGTGGATGGTCGAGCGCAGGGTGACGAGGCGGGCGACCCGGCGTTCGGCCATCGGCGCGGACAGGGCGTCGGGGACGAAACCGTCGAGGCGTGCGGCGAGCGCGTAGTACGGGGGCTTCACGTTCTGGGCCTGGAGCCCGACCAGGTGCGCGACCGCGTCCTCCGCGGACATCGGCGCCCGCCGCAGCAGCAACTGCCGGGCGAGGGTGGCGCGGTTGAGCGCGCGCTCGCCGAGCGCGGGGGCCGTCGTGGATGCCTTGGGCGTCATGCCGTGCACGGTACCGCCGGGTGTCCGGCGGGCCGGTGGGGCGGTCCTGGGGGATGATCGCGAGGAGAGCCGGTCCGATGGGGCGACGACGGGATCGCGAGGGAGGCCGCGGATGCGCGAGCTGGCGGTGTCGCTGTGGGACGTGGGCAACGGGCAGGGGCTGCGGCAGCTGGCCGAGCTCGGCCTCGCGCTGCTGCTGTCCAGCCTGATCGGCTGGGAGCGCGAGGCCCAGCAGAAGAGCGCCGGGCTGCGCACCCACACCCTGGTCGGCGTGGCCAGCGCGCTGATGATGGAGATCTCCCAGCACGGCTTCACCGGCGTGCTGGGCATGGACGGCGTCTCCCTGGACCCGTCCCGGGTGGCGGCCCAGATCGTCTCCGGGATCGGCTTCATCGGCGGCGGCCTGATCTTCGTACGCCGGGACGCGGTACGGGGGCTGACGACGGCCGCGACCATCTGGCTGACCTGCGCGGTCGGCATGGCCTGCGGCGGGGGGCTGCCGATCCTGGCCATGGCGACCACCGCGCTGCACTTCGTGGTCGTGCGCGGCTATCCGGCCCTGGCCTCGCGCATCGCGAAGGAGACCGCCACCACGGTGGAGGTCCGGCTGACCTATCTGACCGGCCGGGCGCTGCTGCCGCAGCTGATGGAGACGTGCACGCGGCGCGGGTTCCGCATCCTGCGGGTGACCGCCGACCGGCTGCCGGGCCGTACGGATCCGGCGGCCCGGGTCCTGCTGCGGCTGGAGGGCACCGGGGACGCGGTGCGGCTGACCTCCGACCTGTTCCACGCCGAAGGGGTGCTCGACGCCGACATGAACGTCGCGGAGGAGGAGTAGGGCCCGCCCTGGCCGAACGGGGGACACGGGGGTTCCCGTGCGGCCGGGCGGGCACTCGGGGCCACTGTGCAGGGACTACGGGAATCGAGCGGACGCGAAGGCCGGGACCGGCGGGCCCGGGTGCTGGTGACCGGCTGGTTCAGCTTCCCGGACGGGGAGGCGACCGCCGGGGACGTGCTGGCGCTGCGCCGGGTCGAGGAGGTGCTGCGGGACGCCGGGCTCACCCACGGCGTGGTGTGGAGCCCGGGGTTCCGGGCGGACGCGCCGCACTTCGCGGACGTGGACCCGGCGGACTGGTCGCATCTGGTGTTCGTGTGCGGGCCGGCGCACGGGCCGCAGGTCGAGGAGTTGCACCGGCGGTTCGCGCACTGCGTGCGGATCGCGGTCGGCGTCTCCGTCGTGGACCCCTCCTCCCCGGCCGTCACCGGCTTCGACCACGTCCTGCTCCGGGACTCCGCCGGCGCCGAACCGACCTTGGACCTCGCGGCCCGCGCCCCCGCACTGCCCGCCCGTCCGGTGGTCGGGGTGGTGCTCACCCACGGGCAGCACGAGTACGGGGACCGGCGCCGGCACGACACGGTCGCCGCGGAGGTGACGCGCTGGCTGGCCGGCCGGGACTGCGCGCGACTGGAGCTGGAGACCCGGCTGGACGCGCACGACTGGCGGCTGTGCGGCACGCCGGCCCAGCTGGAGGCCGTCCTGTCCCGGCTGGACCTGGTCGTCACCGACCGGCTGCACGGGCTGGTGCTGGCGCTGCGGGCCGGGACGCCCGCGCTGGCGGTGGACCCGGTCGCGGGCGGCGCGAAGGTGACGGCGCAGGCCCGCGCCTGCGGCTGGCCGGCGCTGGTGGCCGCCGACCGGGTGGAGGCGGGGGTGCTGGAACGCTGGTGGCGGTGGTGCCTGAGCGACGGGCGGGAGGCCGCACGGCGGATCGGCGCCGGCTTCCGGGCGGACGAGCGGCCGGACGGCGCCGACGGTCTCCTGGCGGCGCTCGGAGTGCGGCGGGCCGGTTGACTCCGCCCGGGGACGGGCACCCGGTGGTCGTCGGCCCGCGCCCAGGAGGAACCCTCATGACCATCAGCCGCCTCCCCGATCACGAACAGCGCATACTCGACGAGGTGGAGCGGGCGCTGCGCCGCGACCGCCGGCTCGACCGGCGGCTGCGGACCCTGCGGCTGCACCGCGGCCCCGACCTCTCGCGCCTGGCGTCCTACCGCCCGCGCACCCCGGCGGTCGTCGCGCTGCTCGCCCTGTCCGTCACCCTCCTGGTGACCGGCGTGGTCACCTCCGAACCCGCCGTGATCTGGGCCTTCGCCCTCGTCTGGCCGCCGGCGCTGTTCGCGGCGCTGCGGCTGCTGCGGCACCGCCGGTCGCGGGGCTGACGGCGCCTCGCCCCGCACACGCACCCGGCCTCCCGTCCCCTCGGCGGGGGGCCGGGTGCGTGCGGTCCCTCAGCCCGTGTAGCTGCGCGCGGTGGACGCGCGCTGGGCCGGCTCCAGGGCGCGCAGCCGCGCCTCCACCTCGGCGGGCAGCACCCGGCGTTCGCGCAGCACCCACGGCAGGGCGGCCGTCGCCTCGGCGAAGGCCCGCAGGGACGTGGTGTCGCGCGGGACGGTCCTGGCCAGGTGCAGGGTGCGGCGCAGTGCGTAACCGGCCGGGCGGCGCAGCCAGGTGAACCACAGGGTGTTGCGGATGCCGTGCGCCCTGCGGAGCGTCGAGTCGCGTGCCTCCGACGGGCGATGATGGATCGTCAGATCGTCGTCGTACGTCAGCCACCAGCCGTCGGCGGCCAGGTCGGCGGCGAGCAGTTCCTCCTCGCCGCCCAGCCACAGCCGGGGGTGGAAGCCGCCCGCGGCCCGGAAGGCGTCGGTGCGCAGGACGGTCGCGGCGGCCAGGAAGGAGCCGAGCGCGGGTCCGGGAAGCCAGTCGGGGCGGGGCACGGGCGAGTCGCGCAGCTCTCGGACGATCGGGTCCTCGGTGCCGTCCGGTTCGACGACGATGCGGGCCGTCACCGAGCCGACCGCGGGGTACCGGTCGAGCAGGCCGGCGGCCCCGGACAGCGAGCCCGGCGCCCACCAGGAGTCGTCGTCGCAGAACGCCACGTAGGGCGTGGTGACCTGGCGGACCGCCAGATTGCGCCCGACGGCGCCGAGATTGCGGCCGGGGCGCAGCAGGCGTACCTCCGGGTGGTGGCGGGCGACGGCGTCGGCGGTGCCGTCGGTGGAGGCGTTGTCGGTGACGATCACCGGTGGCCTCTCGGGAAGTTCGGCGAGGCGGTCCAGGGTGTGCAGGAGTTCGGGGCGCCGGTTGTGGGTGATGACGACGACGGTCGTGCGGGGGTCCGTCATGAGGTCGCCTCCTCCAGGAGGCGGGCGCCGCGTTCCACGTACGGGGGCAGGGGGCTGCGGGCGCGCAGGGCGGAGGGCAGGCGGACGAGCGTCTCGCGCAGGGCGCGGCGGGCGTGCGGGTCGCGGCGGGCCTCGGCGGCCAGGGCGCGGGTGCGGGCGAGGGCGTACGGGAGGGGGCGGCGCAGCCAGGCGGTGAGGAGCTCGTTGCGGCGGACGACGGCCGGGCGGCCGGTACGCGGGCCGGGGTCCGGGTGGTGATGGGCGACGACTTCGGGGCAGTGGGTGACGCCCCAGCCGCGGGCGGCGAGGTCGTAGGCGAGGAGGGTCTCCTCGGCGCCGAAGAACAGCAGGGGGTGGTAGCCGCCGGCGTCGAGATAGGCCTCGCGGCGGGCGACGGCGGCGCAGCCGAGGAAGCCGAGCACCTGGGTGCCGGGCAGGTCGGCGGCCGGGCCGAGGGGAGAGCCGGCGAGCACGTCGTTGAGCGGGTCGGGTTCGTCGGCGGGGCCGACGAGGGTGCGGGCGGAGAGCAGGCCGAGCCGCCGGTGCCCGTCGAAGAGGCGGGCCGCGGTGGCGAGCGCGCCGGGCGCCCACCAGGAGTCGTCGTCGCTGAACGCCACGTACGGCGTGTCGAGCGCGCGGACGCCGTGGGTGCGGGCGAGGGCGCCGCGGTTGAAGGGCAGCGCGAGGACGCGGACGCGGGGGAAGTCCCGGGCGAGCATGGCGCGGGTGTCGTCGGTGGAGGCGTTGTCGGCGACGAGGACCTCGGGGCGCTCGGGCAGCGCGAGCAGGTGACGCAGGGTCACGGCGAGGCTCGCGGAGCGGTTGCGGGTGGCGATGACGACGCCGACGGGGGCGTGCCGGGCGGGGTCGGTGCGGGGGCGTTCGCGGGTGGCCGTCGCGGCGGCACGGGCGGCGCCGGTGGTGTGGGGGGTGCGGTGGTTCATGGTGCTGCCTCCCGGAGGGCGTCCAGGGCGTCGAGCGCCTCGAGAACCTCGTCGGTGCCGATCCGCAGCAGCGCGGGGTCGGTCTCGTGGCCGTGCGGGTCGCCGTCCGGACCCGGGTGCCACAGGGCGCGGTGGCGGGGGTGGTCCGGCGGGCCCCAACGGCTGGGCGGGACGGGGCCGAAGAGGGTGACGGAGGGGACGGCGTGGGCGACGGCGAGGTGGGCGATGCCGGTGTCGCCACTGACCACGGCGCGGGCGCCGGCCACCAGGGCGGAGAGCCGGTCGTGGGGCAGGCCGCCGGCGAACACGTCCGTGTCGGGCAGGCCGGCGCGCTTGACGAGGCGGGCCACGAGGTCGCCCTCGTCCGCTCCCCCGGTCACCACGACCCGCCGGCCGCGGGCGCGCAGGGCCTCGGCGACGGCGGCGTACCGCTCGACGGGCCAGCACCGCGAGGGTGCGCCCGCGCCGGGGTGCAGGACGATCGCGCCGGGCGCCGGTGAGGGGGTGGCCGGGCGGGGCAGGCGCAGGTCGGTGGGGTCGGCGTCGATGCCGTAGGCCGTCAGGAGGCGGCACCAGCGGTCGCGTTCGTGCTCGTCGGCGTACCAGGGCGGGCCGTCGACCTCCGGGGTCTCCGGGTGCGCGAACGCCAGCAGCCGGCGCGGGCGCAGGCGCATCAGCAGCCGGTGGCTGGGCGGTCCGTTGCCGTGCAGGTCGACGGCGACGTCGGGGGGCGGGCCGCTCCAGTCGAGGCTGCGCGGCACGGCCCGGCCCGGTTCGGCGGCGGGCAGCACCCGGTCCACGGCCCCGGTCGCCGCGGCGACGGGCGCCAGTTCGGAGGGGGTGGCCAGCACCAGCTCGTGCCCGGGATACGCCCGCCGCAGCGCGCGCAGCGCGGGCACCCCGGCGAGCAGATCCCCGAGCCCGAGGGCCCGCAGCACCAGCACCCGAGGCGGCGGGTGCCCTCCGGGCGCGGGACCGGCGGACCGCACGGACGCGGCGCCGGCGGGCGGCGGATGCACCGGGTCCCCCGTCACCGGGCCGCCGGCCGAGGGCGGACGCGCCGCCTTCTCCCCCGCCGCCGGCCGGGCAGGGGCACGGCGGTCGCCGTCCCGTGCCGTCCGGCCACGATCCCGCGCCGTGCGGGCAGCGCCACACCGGGTCGCCCCGCCGCCGGGGTACGGGGCGCCGGCGGGCGGCGGATGCACCGGGTCCCCCGTCACCGGGCCGCCGGCCGAGGGCGGGGTGGGGGCCGTCATCGGGTGCCCTCCGCCGCTCGGGCCATCAGGGTGGTCGAGGAGCGGCCGTCGAGGTACGGGAGCAGGACCGCCTGGCCACCCCATTCCTGGAGCAGGGCCGCCTCCGGCAGGTCCGCGCCCGCGTAGTCGCCGCCCTTGACCCAGACGTCGGGGCGCAGGTCTCCCAGGAGGCGTTCCGGGGTGTCCTCGTCGAAGACGGCGACCGCGTCGACGCAGGCCAGGGCGCGCAGGACGCGGACGCGGTCGGCGAGGGGGTTGACGGGGCGGCCGTCGCCCTTGCGGCGCCGGACGGAGGCGTCGGAGTTGACGCAGACGACCAGGCAGTCGCCGAGCCGCCGGGCGGCCTGGAGGAGGCCCACGTGCCCGGCGTGCAGCAGGTCGAAGCAGCCGCCCGCGGCGACGACGGTGCCGTGCTGGGCGCGGACGCGGGCGGCCAGGGCGTGCGGGTCGCCGGTGTCGGGTGAGGGGGCGGTGAGCGGGCCCGAGCCGGCGGGCGGCAGGGCGCCCGCGCCGCCCGCGGCGACGAACGCCGTCGCGGAGCCCACCGCGCCCTCGACCGCCTCCCCCACCAGCGCCCCGTCGGCGAGCAGCCCGGCGGCGGTGGCGGCGAAGCGGTCGCCCGCGCCGCACGAGTCGCCGTGGTGGGCGGCGGGCGCGGGGACGAGCAGCGGGTGTTCCCCGTAGGACAGCAGCGCGCCGCGCGCCCCGAGGGTCACCGTCACCGCGGCCACCCGCCAGTCGCGGACGAGCGCGGCGGCGTGGTCGGCGGCGGCGCGCAGCCCGCCGCCGGCGTCGCCGTCCCGGGCCGCGAAGCCCCGCGCCTCCTGCTCGGCGGGCGTCACCAGCCGGGTGCCGGGCACGGGGGCGCCGCCGCGCGGGTGCGGGTCCCAGACCAGGGGCGGGCCGGCGGTCAGGACGTCCAGCAGGGCGTCCGCCGCGCCTCGGCCGTAGTCGGAGACCAGCACGGCCCGCGCGGACCGCACCGCCGTGCGGGCCTCGTCGGTGGCCTCGCGGGCCCGCCCGCCGCCGCGGTCGAGGCGGACGACGGGGCGGTCCCGGGCGAGGACGCGAGTCTTCTCGGGCAGCGTGCCGGTCAGCGGCAGGGGAACCAACGTCAGCCACGGTTCCAGCAGTTCGCGCAGGACCTGGCTCGCGGGGTCGTCGCCGACGCCCGCGATCAGGGTGACCTCGCGGCCGTCGCGGGCGGCGAGGTAGGCGGCGAGTGCGGCGCCGCCGGGCCGTACGCGTTCGGCGCACTCCGACACGACCGGTACGGGCGCGTCGGGTGCGAGCCGGTCGGCGGAGCCGGTCAGGTCGCGGTCGAGCAGGGCGTCGCCGACCACCACCAGCGGGGTCCTGCCCGCCATGCGGCGCGTCACCTCCGCGTCCTCTTGGCGGGCACGCCCCGTTCCAGGGCGGCGTCGAAGGCCGCGCAGATCATGTGCACGGCGACCAGGTGGATCTCCTGGACGGTGGCCGTCGAGGGGGCGTCCACGCACAGGGACTCGTCGCTGCCCGCCATCAGCGGGTTGGGGGCGCAGCCGGTGAGGGCCCAGACCCGGACGCCGGCCGCGCGGGCCGCGTCGGCGGCGGAGAGCAGGTTGGCGCTGGCGCCGGACGTGGACAGCAGCATCAGCACGTCGCCGTCGCGGCCGTGGGCGCGCACCTGGCGGGCGAACACCTCGTCGACGCCGTAGTCGTTGGCGATCGCGGTCGTGCTGGACGTGTCCGCGTGCAGGGCGATCGCGGAGAACGGCGGCCGGTCGTCGCGGTAGCGGCCGACGAGCTCGGCGGTCAGGTGCTGGGCCTGGGCGGCGCTGCCGCCGTTGCCCGCGGCCAGCAGCCTGCCGCCGCCGGACAGGACGCCCGCGAGCCGCGCGCCCCAGCGCTCGGTGACGTGCGCGGAGGCGCGGAACGCCCGCAGCGCCTCGTGGAGTTCGTCGCAGTGTCCGACGACGGGCGGGTGCACGGTCATCACGCCACCTCCGTCGCCAGGGCGTGGTCGGCGAGGGTCAGGCGGTACACCTGTTCCGCACCGTCGGCGACGCGCTGCCACGTGTAGTGCCGCAGGACGCGTTCACGGCCGGCCGCGCCGTAGCGGCGGCGCAGTCCGTCGTCGGCGAGGAGGTCGCAGGCGGTCTCGGCGACGGCGGCCGGGTCCTGGGGCGCGACGAGACGGCCGGTGACGCCGTCGGCGACGGAGTCGCGGTGGCCGCCGACGTCGGTGGCGAGGACGGGCACGGCGCAGGCCATGGCCTCCAGCGGGACGATGCCGAAGGGCTCGTAGACCGGGGTGCACAGCACCAGGTCGGCGCTGCCGAGCAGGGCGGGCATGTCGCGCGGGTCGACCGCGCCGAGCAGCCTGACCCGGTCGGCGACGCCGGCGCGGTGGGCGAGCGCGGTCAGCCGCCGTGCCTCGGGGTCGGCGTCCAGGGCGTCGGAGGGCGGGCCGCCCGCGACGAGGAGCTCGGTGTCGGGGATGTCGACGAGGGCCTGGATCGCCTGGTCGTAGCCCTTGCGGGGCACCAGCCGGCCGCAGGCCAGCAGGCGGTGCCGCTGCCGTCGGGCGGGGGTGCGGCCGGAGGCGGCACCGGGGCGGAAGTGCCCCGCGTCGACGCCGCAGGGCACGACGGACACCTGGCGGGGCGGTACCCCCATGTCGCCGAGTTCGACGACCTCGTCGGTGCAGGTGGCCAGCACCCGGGCGCAGGTGCGGCCGAGCTGCCGCTCGATGCCGATGCGCTCGTACGGGCTGGTGTCCCGCATGCCCTGGTGGCGTCGCTTGACGGTGCCGAGGGCGTGGAAGGTCTGCACGAGGGGGACGCCGTGCGGTCCGGTGCCGGCCTGGGAGGCCAGGCCGGACATCCAGAAGTGGGCGTGGACCACGTCGGGCCGCTCGCGGCTCCACGCGCGCGCCAGGTACGCGCCGAAGGCGGGCATGTGCGGGAACAGGTCGTCCTTGGGGACGGCCTCGGCCGGTCCGGCCGGGACGTGTTCCACGATGCCGCCGCCCGGCAGCGGCACCCGGTCGGGCAGGTCCAGCGAGTCACGGCGGGTGTAGACCGTGACGTCGTGGCCGCGCTTGGCCAACTCCTCGGTGAGACGGGCCACGTAGACGTTCTGTCCACCGGCGTCGACGCCGCCGAGCGCGGCGAGCGGACTCGCGTGCTCGGACACCATGGCGATCCTCATCGGGTCACCTCCTTCAGCAGCCGCTCCCAGTCGTCCAGGAAGCGGGACAGCCCGTAGCGGGACAGGGCCGCCGCACGCGCCCCGTCGCCGACCGTGCGTGCGTGCAGCGGGTCGGCGAGGAAGTCGCGTACGGCGTCGGTCAGTACGTCGATGCGGTTGGAGACGACCCCGGCGCCCGGGGGCACCGCTTCGGTCACCTCCGTGGTGGCGAGCGCGACCACGGGCATGCCCAGGTGCATGGCCTCCAGCAGGGACAGGCCGAGGGAGGTCCAGCGGACCGGGTGGACGTAGACGCGCCGGCGGGCGAGTTCGGTGTGCAGGTCGCTCTGGACGACGTCCCGCGTGCGGCAGCGCTCCGGGTCGAGGCCGAGGTGCTCGGCGAGGTTCTCGGTGCGCATGCCGAACACGTCGAGCGGGGCGGCGCGGGCGAACGCGGGCAGCAGGTCGGTGCCGGTCGTACGGCCGCGCCGGACCGGCTCGTTGACGACGACGGCCGCCCGGTCGAGCTCGCCGGTCCAGCGGTGGCCGGGGTCGACGACGCCGTGCTCGATCACGGTGGCCGGAGCCGGTCCGGAGTCCCACATCAGCCGGTTGAAGTGGGTGACGTGGACGAGGGTGACGCCGGGGATGTCCGCGGCGGGGTGGCGGGTGTCGGGGACGTCACCGTCGGGGGCGTTGTGCTCGAGGTAGACCAGGGGCGGGCGGCGGCCGAGCCACTGGTCGACCAGGGCGAGTTCGTGCGGACGCTGGAGGATCACCAGGTCTATGTCCTCGTCCCGCAGCTTCTCCGGCGGGACCTCGATCACCGACTCGGGCCAGTCCCAGGTGCGGGCGCGGCCCAGGCCGTCGGGTCCGCGGTCCGGGGTGACCGGGACGAGGTAGGTGTGCGGCCCCTGTACGAAGGCCGTGGTCCACGACCCGTGCACGTGCCAGATGAGGATCCTCATGCCTCCCCCAGGAGTTTCTCGACGGCGGCGGCCACGTCGGTGGCCGTGACGGTGTTCAGGCAGGGGTGCCCGGGGACGGGGCAGTCCCGGGCCCTGCTGTCGGCGCAGGGCGCGTCCTGGTCGCCGAGCAGGACGTAGGGGACGCCGTACGGCCGCCAGCGTTCGGCCGGGACGACCGGGGCGAACAGGGACACGACGGGGGTGCCGACGGCGGCGGCGAGGTGGGCGGGCGCGGTGTTGCCGGTGACGACGACGGACGCGCCCGCGAGGACGGCGGCCAGCTCGGAGGCCTCGGTGCGGCCGCCGAGGTCGGTGCCGTGGGCGCCCGCGACGTGGGCGGTGAGGGCGCGCTCGTCGGGGCCGCCGGTGACCAGCACGCGGTGTCCGGCGGCGGCGAGTTCGCGTACGGCCTCGGCGCAGCGCCCGGGGCTCCAGGCGCGGGCGGGGACGCTGGCGCCCGGGTGCAGGACGACGTACGGCCCTGGTCCGGTGAGGCCGTCGGCGGGGGGCGGCGGGTGCACGCGGAGCCGCCCGTCGTCGGGGCGCGGGAACCCGGCGGCCTCGGCGAGGCCGAGGGCGGCCTCGGCCTCGTGGGCGTGCGGGGCGCGCCGGTGGCGCAGGTCGAGCAGCGAGCCGGGGTAGTCGACGCTGTCGGCGGCGATGTACCGGACGCCGGCCAGGCGCAGCACCAGGGCGGTGGGCAGCGGGGACTGGTGGAAGGAGGTGAGGACCAGCGCGGTGTCGGCGTCGATCCGCTCCACCAGGGCGTCGATGTCCTCCCGGCTGACGTCGGGCGGCGCGAACCCGCCCCACGGCGCGTCCCACACCAGCACCTCGTCCACGCCGGGCAGCAGCCGGGCCGCGGGCGCGCCGCGCGGGCCGCACAGCAGGGTGACGTGGTCGGCGCGGGCGGCGACGGCCCGCACGGCGGGACCGGCGAGCAGCACGTCGCCGAAGCTGTCGAGCCGGGCGACCAGGGCCTTCATCGGGGCCTCCCACGGGTGTCGACGCCGGCGGCGGGGCCGGACGGGCCCGGTGCGGCGAACGCGGCCCGCACGGGGCGTTCGTTCACCAGGACCCCGCCCTCCGGCACGCCGGCGACGAGGGCGCGTACGGCGGTCAGGACGTCGGGGGCGACATGGTCCGCGGCGGCCGTCTCCTCGGGGCGGGTCTGCGCGTTCGGGACGAGGATGCCGTGGGCGCCCGCCCGCCGCGCGGCCTCGACGTCGGCGCCGATGTCGCCGATGACGACACAGTCGCCGGGGGCGGCGCCGGCGCGTTCGGCGGCCCGCAGCACCAGGCCGGGCCGCGGCTTGCGGCAGGGGCAGCCGCCGTCGGGGCCGTGCGGGCAGACCTCCCAGACGTCGAAGGGGCCGATCAGCTCGTCGACGCGCCGGTTGACGCGGTGGACGTCGGCCTCGCCGATCAGCCCGCGGGCGACGCCGGACTGGTTGGTGACGACGCCGGCGCGGATGCCGTGCGCCCGCAGCAGCGCCACCGCCTCGCGGGCGCCGTCGACGGGCCGGACCCGTTCGGGGTCGCCGTTGTAGGGGACGTCGTGGACGAGGGTGCCGTCGCGGTCGAAGAGCACCGCCTGCACGGGACTCATGCGGCCACCTCCTGCCAGGGGCGGGCGCCGCGGTGCCGCCACACTCCGCTCAGCCGGTGCCAGGTCGCGGCGGGCGGGATGAGCACGCTGGTGACGAGCATGGTCGTCACCTCGTGGCGGGTGCGCGGTCCGGGGGCGATCCGGGCCCAGGCGAACTCGGCGGTGCCCGCGGCCCAGCCGAGCCCGGCGAGCGCGGCGGCCCGGGGGCGTCCGGCGGCCGCGAGGGCGAGGGCGGCGGCACCGGCGGCGGTGATCGCGGCGTGCCGGCGGATCCGGCCCCGGGGGGCCACCGCCTTGGACCACCAGGCGGGGCCGTGCAGGCGCCGCATCAGGGCGTCGTCGGCGTTGCCGCGCTGCTGTCGCAGGGAGACCCAGCGGGAGGCGGGGCGTACGGGGTGGCGGGTGGTGCGGCGGCCCCGCTGGATGCGCCAGCCGGCGTCGAGGACGCGCAGCGCGAGGTCGGCGTCCTCGCGGTAGGCGCGCGGGAAGCGTTCGTCGAAGCCGCGGACCTGCTTGAGCACGTCGGTGCGGTACGCCATGTCGGCGGTGATCCAGCGGGCCCCGGCGAGTCCCGCCGTACCGCGTTCCCAGTCGGTGGGCCGGCGTTCGCCGGGCAGCGGTACGGCGATGACGCCCTGGACGGCGCCGGTGTCGGGGGCGGTCTCGGCGAGGTCCTGGACCAGTTGGTCGCACCAGTGCGGGCCGACCTGGACGTCGTCGTCGAGGAACGCGGTCCACGGCGAGGTCACCGCGCGCAGGCCGGTGTTGCGGGCGGCGGCGGGCCCGCGGCCCCCGCTGCTCAGCACCACCGTGCGTTCGCGCAGGTCGCCGAGGACGCTCAGCGCGTGTTCCAGCGCCGCCGGGTCGGCGTCGGGCGCGGGCCGGTCGTCGACGAGGACGATCTCGTCGGGGCGGGGTCCGTGGGCCGCGGCCAGCGCGGCCAGGCAGTCGGCCAGTGTGGCGCGGGCGAGGGTGGGGATGACGACGGCGTAGCCGTTCATGGGGGCGCCGGTCATGCGAAGGCCTTCCCCCGGCGCACCGCGAACGGCCCGATGGCCAGCAGGTCGACGGGCGCGGAGCCGAAGCACTCCAGCGCGTCGCGCGGGTCGTCGACCATGGGCCGGCCGGCGGTGTTGAGGCTGGTGTTGACGACGACGGGCAGCCCGGTGCGCCGCTCGAAGGCGGCCAGCATCCGCGCCACGAGCGGCTCACGGCGCTCCTCGACGGTCTGGATGCGTGCGGTGCCGTCGACGTGGACGACGGCCGGGATCCGGTCGCGCCAGGCGGGGGCGACGTCGTGCACGAAGAGCATGTACGGGCTGGGCATCGGCCCGGTGAAGATCTCGGCGGCGCGGTCGGCGAGCACCATCGGGGCGACGGGACGGAACTCCTCGCGGCCCTTGACGTGGTTGAGGCGCTCCAGGTTCTCGGCGCGGCCCGGGTGGGCCAGCAGGGAGCGGTGTCCGAGGGCGCGCGGTCCGAACTCGCTGCGGCCCTGGAACCAGGCGACGATCCCGTCCCGGGCGAGTTCCTCGGCGACCGTCTCGGCGATGTCGCCCGGTTCCTCGTAGGGGATCGCGGCCGTCTCCAGCCAGGCGCGGATCTCGTCGTCGCTCCAGCCGCGGCCGAGGTCGGCGCCGGGCATCGGCTCGGGCGCGGCGCCCTCCCGGGCGGCGGCCACGTGCAGGGCGGCGCCCAGCGCGGTGCCGGCGTCGCCGGCGGCGGGCTGCACCCACACGTGCCGGTACGGGCCGCGCGCGGCGATCCGGGAGTTGGCGACGCAGTTCAGGGCGACGCCGCCGGCCATGGTGAGGGCCTCGCCGCCGGCCTCGCGGTGCAGCCAGTGGGCGAGTTCGAGGAGCAGTTCCTCCAGCACGGCCTGGGTGCTGGCGGCGAGGTCGGCGTGGTCCTGCGTCCAGTCCTCGCCCTTCGCGCGGGCCGGGGCGAGGGCCGCCCAGTCGACGCCGTGGGCGCGGAAGCCGCCGTCGCCGGTGGCGTGGACGTGCTCGCGCAGCCGCTCCAGGTGGCGGGGGGTGCCGTAGGAGGCGAGGGCCATCACCTTGTACTCGTCGCTGCTGCGCAGGAAGCCGAGGTGCTCGGTCAGTTCCTCGTAGACGAGGCCCAGCGAGTGCGGCAGGGCCTGGGTGGCGAGGGTGTCGAGCTTGCCGTCGCGGTAGCGGCCGGCCAGGTGGGAGGCGCACTCGCCGCGCCCGTCGAGGACGAGGACGTCGTTGTCGGGGTGGGGCGAGGCCGGTCCGGCGGAGGCGGCGTGGGCCACGTGGTGCGGGACGAAGACGACCTGGTCGGGGTCGAGTCCGGGGAGCGCCTCGGCGAGGAACTGCGGTGCCCTGCGGGCGTATTCGAGGCGCAGCGGGTCCCAGGGGTCGTCGAGCCCCATGGCGCGGGCGGGCCGGGCGAGCCGGGGGTCGAAGGAGTACGCGACGGCGTCGAGCTGCTCGGGCCGGACCCCGGCGTGTTCCAGGCACCACCGCGCCGACAGCTCCGGCACCTCCCACGCGGAGAAGGGCACCGGACGCTTGCCGTGCTTGCGGCGGCTGAAACGCTCTTCCTCGGCGGCCGCAACGGTCCGGCCGTCCACGACGAGTGCGGCGGCCGGGTCGTGGAACAGGGCGTTGATACCAAGGATGCGCATGGGCTGTGCTCCGTCCCGGGGGACTGGTGGGGTCTGTCTCGGCTCGCGGGTGCCGCGGGGCGGTTGCCTCAAACACTTGGAGACAACTCAATTCCGGACATGAGTGGATATCTCACACAGAGTTGAGGAGGCCCGACGGCTCTCCGTTCCCAGGCCTACGCGGCGACGGAGTGCGCGAACCAGCCGATGGTCCGCTCCAGCCCCTCGCTCCAGCCGACGCGCGGACTCCAGCCGAGCCGCTCGCGGGCCAGGGTGGTGTCCGGCCTGCGCCGGCCGGGGTCGTCGACGGGGCGCTCGACGAAGCGGATGCGGGAGCCGGAGCCGGTGAGCTCGACGACGCGCCGGGCCAGCTCGAGCATGGTGATCTCGTCGGTGCCGCCGATGTTCACCGGGCCGCTCTCGCCGGAGGCGGCGAGGGCGAGGACGCCGGAGACGGTGTCGTCGACGTAGCACAGGGAGCGCGTCTGACCGCCGTCCCCGGCGACGGTCAGGGGCATGCCGTCCAGGGCCTGCGCGATGAAGGTCGGCACGGCGCGGCCGTCGCCCGTCCGCATGCGCGGGCCGTAGGTGTTGAAGATGCGGACGATGGCGGTGTCGGTGCCGTGCACCCGGCGGTGGGCGGTGACCAGGGCCTCGGCGAAGCGCTTGGACTCGTCGTAGACGCTGCGCGGGCCGATGGGGTTGACGTTGCCCCAGTACGTCTCGCGCTGCGGGTGTTCCAGCGGGTCGCCGTAGACCTCGGAGGTGGAGGCGAGCAGGAAGCGGGCGCCGTCGGCGCGGGCCCGCTCCAGGGCGTTGCGGGTGCCGGTGCTGCCGACCTCGAGGGTCTCCAGGGGCAGGCGGAGATAGTCGGCGGGCGAGGCCGGGCAGGCGAAGTGCAGCACGAGGTCGAAGCGGCCGGGCAGTTTGCGCAGGGCCGCCGGGTCGGTCGCGTCGGCCCGGACGAAGCGGAAGCCGCGGTGCCGCTCCAGCTCGGCCACGTTGCTCCGGGAGCCGGTGGCCAGGTTGTCGAGGCAGACGACGTCCGCGCCGGCGTCCAGCAGCCGGCCGCACAGGTGGGATCCCACGAATCCGGCGCCGCCGGTCACCAGGGCCCGGCGCCAGGCACGTTCACGCACGGGACTCTCGCTCACGGGCTTCTCCTCACTCTCGCCTGCACTGACGTGTCGGCTGAGTAACCCGGTCACCGCCCCACTACCTCGAACGCACATACGGCTGAGCGCTATACACCCCGTATATACTCGCTGTGTATAGTCCTCGCATGCCTTCGCTGACCAGCAAGATGACGAAAACGGGGACCAGGTTGCGCGGAGCCGCGATTCTCGCGGCGGCCGCCTCGCTGACACTGGCGCTGAGCGGCTGCACGAAGCTCGAGACGACCGCGCCCAGCTCGGCGCGGGGCGCGGCCGGCGGCCAGGCACGAGCGGCCGCCGGGTTCGGCACCGTCGACTGCCGCCGGGCCAAGTGCATAGCCCTGACCTTCGACGCCGGACCGAGCGAGAACTCCGCGCGGCTGCTCGACATACTCAAGGAGAAGCAGGTCCCGGCGACCTTCTTCCTGCTCGGCAGGCGGCACATCGACACGTACCCCGAACTTGTCAGGCGCATGGCCGCCGAGGGCCACGAGGTGGCCAGCCACACCTGGACGCACAAGATCCTCACGGACGCCGAGCCGGACGAGATACGCGAGGAGCTGGAGCGCCCCAACAAGGAGATAGCGCGCCTGACCGGGCACCGCCCCACCCTGATGCGCCCGCCGCAGGGCCGTACGGACGACACGGTGCACGACATCTGCCGCGAGCTGGGCCTGGCGGAGGTGCTGTGGAGTGTGACCGCCAAGGACTACCAGACCGACGACTCCGATCTGATCACCGAACGCGTCCTGGACCAGTCGTCGCGCGACGGCATCATCCTGCTGCACGACATCTACGACGGCACCGTCCCCGCCGTGCCCGGCATCATCGACGCCCTCAAGGAGCGCGGCTACGTGTTCGTGACGGTGCCGCAGCTCCTCGCCCCGGGGAAGGCCGAGCCGGGCAAGGTGTACCGCTAGGCCTGTCCGGCAACTTCCGTCAGACAGCTCCCGGGACGGGCGCGGCGGGGGTGGGGTCGCTGCTTAGGATCGCCGCGTGGTCATCTTCTCCCTCGAACGCACCGCCCCGCTCTCCCCCGACGAGGCCTGGCGCCGGCTCACCGCATGGCAGCGGCACGGGGGCGCGGTGCCCCTGACCCGGGTCCGGGTGTCCACTCCCCCGCCCACCCGGGTGGGCACGGTGGTCGTCGCCCGCACGGGGGCCGGGCCGTTCGCCTTCGACGACACGATGGAGGTGACCGTCTGGCAGCCTCCGCGGGACGGCGCCCCGGGCCGGTGCCGGCTGGAGAAGCGGGGCCGGCTGGTCAGGGGCTGGGCGGAGATCGAGGTCCGCCCCGGCCCCGGCGGCCGGGCGCGCGTCGTCTGGCGCGAGGAACTGGACGTGCGGCTGCTGCCGTCCGTGTGCGACGGGGTGCTGGGCCGATCGGGCCGGTACGTGTTCGGGCGGGCGGTGAACCGGCTGCTCAGGCAGCCGTGACGGGACGCGTGCCGGTCCCCCCGGCCGGGAGCGGCGGGTCCTCGTGGTGGATCGGGGTGCGGGCGCCCCTCAGCGGGACGCCGCTGCCGCCGCGCCGGGCGGCGACGATCTCCGCCGCGATCGACAGGGCCGTCTCCTCGGGCGTACGGGCGCCGAGGTCCAGGCCGATGGGCGACCTGAGCCGGGCCAGCTCCCGGTCGGTGAGGCCGGCCTCGCGCAGGCGCCGGTCGCGCTCCAGGTGGGTGCGTCGGGAGCCCATCGCGCCGACGTACGCGACCGGCAGGCGCAGGGCGATCTCGAGGAGCGGCACGTCGAACTTGGTGTCGTGGGTCAGGACGCACAGCACCGTGCGGGCGTCGACGTCGGTGCGCTCCAGGTAGGCGTGGGGCCACTCGACGACGACCTCGTCGGCGTCCGGGAAGCGCTCCCGCGTCGCGAAGACGGGGCGCGCGTCGCACACCGTGACGTGGTGGCCGAGGAACCGGCCGACGCGGGCCAGTGCCGAGGCGAAGTCGATCGCCCCGAAGACGATCATGCGGGGGGCGGGGACGGAGGACTCGATCAGCAGGGTCAGCGGCGCTCCGCAGCGCGAGCCCTCCGTGCCGATCTCCAGCGTGCCGGTGCGGCCGGCGTCCAGGAAGGCGCAGGCCTCCGCCGCCACCGTGCGGTCCAGTGCGGGGTGCGCGCCGAAGCCGCCGGCCGGGGAGCCGTCCGGGCGGACGGCCAGGGCGCGGCCCGTCAGCTCCGCCGGGCCGCTGACGATCCGTGCCAGCGCCGTCGCCTCACCCCGCGCCGCGGCGGCGAGAGCGGCGGCGACGGCCGGGCGGGCGGGGTGGTCCGCCCGTACCGGCATGATGAGGACGTCGATGACTCCGCCGCAGGTCAGACCCGCGGCGAGAGCGTCGTCGTCGCTGTGGCCGAAGCGCTCCACGACGGCCCGGCCGTCCTGCAGCGACTGCCGGCACAGCTCGTACACGGCCCCTTCCACACAGCCGCCGGAGACGGAGCCGATCACCGTGCCCCCGGCGTCCACCGCGAGGGCGGCGCCGGGCGGACGGGGTGCGCTGCCGCCGACGGCCACGACGGTGGCCACGGCGACGTCACGCCCCTGCTCGACCCACCGGTGCAGCTCTTCGGCGATGTCCAGCATGGTCGGTCTCCTTGCCCGCGGTCCTGTGGAAGGGGTTCCCACGGGAGCGGCTAGTGCACGCCCATCCAGCTCTCGATGGGGTTGAGGGCGAAGTAGACGAAGAAGATCACCGTCAGTGCCCACATGAACGCGCCGATCTCCCGCGCCTTGCCCTGCGCGACCTTGATGGCGACGTAGGAGATGACGCCGGCGGCGACACCGGTGGTGATGGTGTACGTGAACGGCATCAGGACGACGGTCAGGAAGACCGGGATCGCGGTGGCCCGGTCGGCCCAGTCCACGTGCCGGGCGTTCATCATCATCATCGCGCCGATGACGACCAGGGCCGCCGAGGCGACCTCCTGCGGCACCAGCGCGGTGATCGGGGTGAAGAACAGGCAGGCCGCGAAGAACGCGCCGGTGACGACCGAGGCGAGCCCGGTGCGGGCCCCCTCGCCGACGCCGGTCGCGGACTCGACGAAGACGGTCTGGCCGGAGCCGCCCGCCACACCGCCGATGGCGCCGCCGGCGCCGTCGATGAACAGCGCCTTCGACAGGCCCGGCATACGGCCCTTGTCGTCGGCGAGATTGGCCTCGGTGCCGACGCCGATGATGGTGGCCATCGCGTCGAAGAACCCGGCCAGCACCAGCGTGAAGACGATCATGCCGACGGTCATCGCGCCGACGTCGCCCCAGCCGCCGAACTCCAGGTGCCCGAAGACCGAGAAGTCCGGCATGGAGACGGCGCTGCCGTGCAGCTCGGGAGCCCCGTTCGCCCACTGCTCGGGGTCGATGACCCCCGTGGCGTTCAGCACGGCCGCGACGACGGTTCCGGTGACGATGCCGATCAGGATCGCGCCGGGGGTGTTGCGCGCCTGGAGCATGAAGATCAGCAGCAGGGTGCCCGCGAAGAGCAGGACCGGCCAGCCGGCGAGTTCACCGGCGGGGCCGAGGGTGAGCGGGGTGGCCTTGCCCGGGTGGACGAAACCGCCCTTCACCAGACCGATGATCGCGATGAACAGGCCGATGCCCATGGTGATGCCGTGCTTGAGGGCGAGCGGGATCGCGTTCATGATCATCTCGCGGAGCCCGGTGACCACGAGCAGCATGATGACCACGCCGTACATCACGCACATGGCCATGGCCTGTCCCCAGGTCATCTGGGGGACGACCTGGCCGGCGATCACTCCGGACACCGAGAGCCCGGCGGCCAGGGCGAGCGGCACCTTGCCGACGAAGCCCATCAGGAGCGTGGTGACCGCGGCGGCGAGCGCCGTCGCCGTGATCAGGGCCTTCTGGCTGAGCGTGTTGCCGGCGACGTCCTCGCCGCCGAGCAGGATGGGGTTGAGCAGCACGATGTACGCCATCGCCATGAAGGTGGTGATGCCGCCGCGCACCTCACGCGCCACCGTGGAACCGCGGTGGGTTATGTGGAAGTAGCGGTCGAGCCAGGACCGGCCGGCCGGGACGCGGGAACCCGCGCCCGCGTCCTCGGCTGTGGTCTTGGGCTCGACTGACTGCTGGGTCATGGGGTCGTCTCCCAAGGTTCAGAGGGGCACCCGCGACCGCTGGGGCGGTCAGGGGATTTGGGACGTGCACGACCCGGGGGACGGCCCGAGACGAACGCATGGGTGGTGATGGTGGGGCCCGCGAGCGGCGGTCCCCGGGGTGCTCCGGGCGGCGCGGAGTGTGTGACGTTCCGTGCGCCGCCCGGAGGGTCTGCTCACGCCGTACCGGTGAGGTGTTCCGGCCGTACCGGCGTGCGGTCCAGCGCCAGCCCGGTCGCGTCCCGCACGGCCGCGAGGACCGCCGGGGTGGACGACAGGGTGGGTGCCTCGCCGACGCCGCGCAGCCCGTACGGGGCGTGGTCGTCGGCGAGTTCGAGCACGTCGACGGGGATGGTCGGCGTGTCGAGGATCGTGGGGAGCAGGTAGTCCGTGAAGGACGGGTTCCTGACCCGGGCCGTCTTCGGGTCGACGACGATCTCCTCCATCACCGCGATGCCCAGGCCCTGGACGGTGCCGCCCTGGATCTGGCCGGTGACGGAGAGGGGGTTGAGGGCCTTGCCGACATCCTGGGCGCAGGCCAGTTCGACGACCTTGACCAGGCCGAGCTCGGTGTCGACCTCGACGACGGCGCGGTGTGCGGCGAAGGAGTACTGGACGTGGCCGCGGCCCTGGCCGGTGTGCCGGTCGAAGGGTTCGGTCGGCCGGTGCCGCCACTCCTCCTCGGCCTCCACGGCCTGGTCCTCCAGGACGTCCGCGAGGCCGGCGAGGACCTCGCCGCCGTCGGTGACGACCTTGCCGTCCTCCAGACGCAGTCCGGCGGTGGCCCAGGCCGGGTGGTGGGAGCCGAACTTGCGGCGCCCGGTCTCCAGGACCTTCTCGCGCACCAGCTCGCAGGCGTGCTTGACGGCGCCGCCGGTGACGTACGTCTGCCGGGAGGCCGAGGTGGAGCCGGCCGAGCCCACCCGGGTGTCGGCGGGGCGGAGGGTGACCTGCGCGACGCCCAGCTCGGTGCGGGCGATCTGCGCGTGGACGGTGACGCCGCCCTGGCCCACCTCGGCCATCGCCGTGTGCACGGTGGCGACGGGCGCCCCGCCCACGACCTCCAGGCGGACCCTGGCGGTGGAGTAGTCGTCGAAGCCCTCGGAGAAGCCGACGTTCTTGATGCCGACCGCGTAGCCGACGCCCCGTACGACGCCCTCGCCGTGCGTGGTGTTGGACAGGCCTCCGGGCAGCTCGCGCAGGTCCGCCCCCTCGCTGGACTCCCACTGGCGCTCCGGCGGCATCGGCATCGCCTTGACGCGGCGCAGGAGTTCGGCGACCGGGGCCGGGGAGTCGACCGGCTGGCCGGTGGGCATGAGCGTGCCCTGCTCCATGGCGTTGATCTGGCGGAACTCCACCGGGTCCATGCCGAGTTCCGCCGCCAGCTTGTCCATCTGCGCCTCGTAGGCGAAGCACGCCTGGACGGCGCCGAAGCCGCGCATGGCCCCGCAGGGCGGGTTGTTGGTGTAGAGGGCGAGCGCCTCGATGTCGACGTCGTCGATCGCGTACGGGCCGGCGGAGAGCGAGGCGGCGTTGCCGACGACGGCCGGGGAGGTGGAGGCGTAGGCGCCGCCGTCCAGGACGATCCGGCACTTCATGTGGGTGAGCCGGCCGTCCCGGGTGGCGCCGTGCTCGTAGTGCAGCCGGGCCGGGTGGCGGTGCACGTGGCCGAAGAAGGACTCGGAGCGGTTGTAGACCATCTTGACGGGCCGGCCGGTGCGCAGGGCCAGCAGACAGGCGTGGATCTGCATCGACAGGTCCTCCCGCCCGCCGAAGGCGCCGCCGACACCGGAGAGCGTCATGCGCACCTTGTCCTCGGGCAGGCCGAGGACGGGCGCGATCTGGCGCAGGTCGGCGTGGAGCCACTGGGTGGCGACGTACAGGTCGACGCCGCCGTCCTCGGCCGGTACCGCGAGGCCGGACTCGGGGCCGAGGAAGGCCTGGTCCTGCATGCCGAACCGGTAGTCGCCCGTGACGGTCACGTCGGCGCGCCGCGCGGCCGCGTCGGCGTCGCCGCGGACGATGGGCTGGCGGTACAGGATGTTCGGGTGCGGGACGTGGCCGCGGTGGCGGTCGTCGCGGTGCTCGTGGACGAGGACCGCGTCGGGGGCGGTGGCGGAGGCCTCGTCGGTGATGACGGGCAGTTCCCGGTACTCGGCCCTGATCTTGGCGGCGGCGCGGCGTGCGGTCTCCGGGTGGTCGGCGGCGACGATCGCGACCGGCTCGCCGTGGTGGCGGATCTTCCCGTGGGCGAGGACCGGGGTGTCCCGGATCTCCAGGCCGTAGTGGCGAACGTCGGCCGGCAGATCGTCGTACGTCATGACGGCGTGCACGCCGGGCTGGGCCAGGGCCTCGCCGAGGTCGAGGGAGACGATCTCGGCGTGCGCGACCGGGGAGCGCAGGATCTGGCCCCAGAGCATGTCCTCGTGCCACAGGTCGGAGGAGTACGCGAACTCGCCGGTGACCTTGAGGACGGCGTCCGGGCGCAGCGTGGACTCGCCGATGCCGCCCCTGGTCCTCGCGTCCTGGGTGATTCCGGTGGGTGCTCCGTCGACGGCCACGGTCACACCCCCTCGGAGCCGCGGGCGGCCGCCAGGCGGACCGCGTCCATGATCGTCTCGTAGCCCGTGCAGCGGCACAGGTTGCCGGACAGCGCCTCGCGGATGTCCGCGTCGGACGGGTCCGGGTCGCGCTCCAGCAGTTCGTCGGCGGCGACCAGCAGACCCGGCGTGCAGAAGCCGCACTGGACGGCTCCGGCGTCGATGAACGCCTGCTGGACGGGGGCGAGTCCGGCGTCGTCCGCGGGCCGCGGGCCGGGGCCGCCGGCGCGCCGCCGGGCGAGGTCCGCCAGTCCCTCGACGGTGACGACCTCGCGGCCCTCGGCCTGGCCGGCGGCGACCAGGCAGGCGCACACCGGCACGCCGTCCAGGCGGACCGTGCAGGAGCCGCACTCGCCCTGCTCGCAGGCGTTCTTGGAGCCGGGCAGGCCGAGCCGCTCGCGCAGCAGGTAGAGCAGGGACTCTCCCTCCCAGACGTCGTCGGCCTCCTGCGGGCGTCCGTTGACCGTCAGGTTGACGCGCATCACGCCGCTCCTTCCCGGGTACGGCGGGCTCCGCGGTACGCCTCCCAGGTCCAGGTGAGGGTGCGGCGGGCCATCACGCCGACCGCGTGGCGGCGGTAGCTCGCGGTGCCCCGTACGTCGTCGATCGGCTCGCAGGCGGCGGAGCACAGGTCCGCGAACCGCTTGACGGCCGACGGCGTGATGATCTTTCCGTTGTCCCAGAAGCCGCCCTCGTCGAGCGCCGCGTTCAGGAAGTCCTCGGCGGCCGTGGCCCGCACGGGGGTGGGCGCGGCCGAGCCGACGCCGGTGCGGACCGTGCGGGTGCGGGGGTGCAGGGCCAGGCCGAAGGCGCACACGGCGATGACCATGGCGTTGCGCGTGCCGGCCTTGGAGAACTGCTGCGGGCCGTCGGCCCTCTTGATGTGCACGGCGCGGATCAGCTCGTCGGGCGCCAGCGCGTTGCGCTTCACGCCGGTGTAGAAGGCGTCGACCGGGATGCGCCGCGTGCCGCGCACCGACGCGGCCTCCACCTCGGCACCGGCGGCGAGCAGGGCCGGGTGGGCGTCGCCGGCCGGGGATGCGGTGCCGAGGTTCCCGCCCACGCCGCCGCGGTGACGGATCTGCGGGGAGGCGACCGTGTGCGAGGCGAGGGCGAGACCCGGCAGCTCGGTGCTCAGGTTCTCCATGATCTTCGTATAGGACACGGAGGCACCGAGCCGTACGGAATCCTCCTGGACCTCCCACTCGGTCAGGTCGTCGATGCGGCCCAGGTCCATGAGGTATTCGGGCCGGCGCCGGTCGAAGTTGATCTCGACCATGACGTCGGTGCCACCCGCAAGCGGCACAGCGGTGGGGTGCTCGGCCTTCGCGGCGAGCGCCTCCTCCCAGCTGGCGGGGCGAAGGAAGTCCATGACCGGCTCTCTTCATCGTCTTGGGGGGCGTGCGGTTCCAGCCATTCCGTGGGCGGCGGGGCCCGGCTCGTTCATGTGCTGTTCACGTGGAGTGGGCTCAGTACACCGCCCGGTGCTCCACCTGGGTCAGTCGCAGAAACCATGAAGGAGTTGGCTGGCCACGGCGGGCATCTTGTAGATTCGTATGAACGGGGGTCCTCGGTGACCTCCTCGTCTTCCTCTGGAAACGGGCGAAACAGCCGCGTGACCTGGAACACAGCTCGGAAGCGGGCGAGCGGCGCTCGCCGGCCCGCCGACCGGTCCCCTGACCCGGGCCCACCCCCGATGAAGCGAACATTTCGAGACGAAAGAACGGCGGCGACGAGAATGCGGCTGCGCGCACTGCTGGACACCGACGCGCTGGGCCTCAAGCTGCTCGGCGGCGAGGACGAGCTGGACCGCTCCGTCCGGGGCGTGATGACCACCGACCTGCGGGACCCCAGCCGCTATCTCGCCGGCGGGGAACTGGTCCTCACCGGCCTGGCCTGGCGCCGGGACACCGCGGACTCCGAGCCGTTCGTACGGATCCTGGTGCAGGCCGGGGTGACGGCCCTCGCCGCCGGTGAGGCCGAGCTCGGCAGTGTGCCGGAGGATCTGGTGGTGGCGTGCGCGCGGCACCGGCTGCCGCTGTTCGCGGTGCACGAGTCGGTGGCGTTCGCGACCATCACGGAGCACGTGGTGCGCCAGGTGTCCGGCGAGCGGGCCGGTGACCTGGCGGCGGTGGTGGACCGGCACCGGCGGATGATGACCTCCGGGCCGGCGGGCGGCGGCCCCGACGTGGTCCTGGACCTGCTCGGTTCCGACCTCGACCTGCGGGCCTGGGTGCTGTCCCCGGCCGGCCGGCCCGTCGCCGGGCCCAAGGACTCGGGCCCGGCGCTGCCCGCGGAGGTGTGCGCGAAGCTGGCGGCGGAGCATCTGGCCGCGGCCCGCGCGGGCCGCCGGGCACCGCACCGGGTGACGGTGGACGGGACGACGTACAGCCTGTTCCCGGTGCGCAGCACCGGACGTGCGCCGCAGGCCGCGCGGGACGTGCGCGAGAGCGTGCTGTCCGACTGGCTGCTGGCCGTGGAGGCGGACGCCGGGGAGTGGGCCGAGGAGCGGCTCGACCTGCTGTACGGCGTCACCCAGCTGATAGCCGTCGAGCGGGACCGGCGGGACGCGGCGCGCACGGTGCGGCGGCGGCTCGCGCAGGAGGTGCTCGAACTGGTGCAGACGGGTGCGGCGCCCGCCGAGATCGCGGCCCGGCTGCGGGTCGCGGCGCCGGTGCTGCTGCCCGGGCTCGGCGCGGCACCGCACTGGCAGGTCGTCGTGGCCCGCGTCGAGTGGGAGGACGGCGAGGTCGAGGACGGGCCGGTCGCCCAGCGGCTCCTGGAGGAGATCCTCGTGGACCCGCAGGCCGCGGGCCCCGAGCCCTCCGACCGCATCGCCGTGGCGCACACCGGCGAGGAGGCCATCGCGCTGGTGCCGCTGCCGGCGGTCTCCAGCGAGCACGACGGCTCCGAGGCCGGGATCCTCGCCGACGCGCTGCTGGCGTCCGTGCGGGATCCGCTGTCGGCCGGCCTGGACGGCGACGGGCGGCTCACGCTGGGCGTCAGCGCGGCCGTGCACTCGGCGGAGGGGCTGCGCGGTGCGCTGGAGGAGGCCCGGCACGCGCGGCGGGTCGCCGCGGCCCGGCCCGGCCGGGTCTGCGCGGCCGGCCACCAGGAGCTGGCCTCGCACGTGCTGCTGCTCCCCTTCGTCCCGGACGACGTGCGCCGCGCCTTCACGGCCCGGCTGCTCGACCCGCTGCGCGACTACGACCGCCGCCACCGCGCCGAGCTGATCCCGACCCTGGAGGCCTTCCTCGACTGCGACGGCTCCTGGACGCGCTGCGCGACCCGGCTCCACCTGCACGTCAACACGCTGCGCTACCGCGTCGGGCGGATCGAGCAGTTGACGGGGCGTGACCTGTCGCGCCTGGAGGACAAGCTCGATTTCTTCCTGGCCCTGCGCATGAGCTGACCGACGGTGTCCGAGGGCCCCGAACCTCGGCGCCGAAACTCCCGCCAACTTTGTGAAATCTTTCACCCACCCTCTTGGCCGGGCCCCTCGATCCGTGCTGAGATGCGGCCACCACTCGACGGCTCGATGGCGTGCTTGGGGAGGGCGACGTGGCGCATTCCGCCATGGCTGGTTCTGGTTGGGGAACGACCGAGGGTGACGATCCGCTCCAGACCGCGGTGTGGCGGCTGCGCTCGCGCGCCTGCTGGGCCGACGCGGTGGCGCTGTTGCAGCCGGTCACCGCGGCCACCGCGCTGCAGCGGGCCGCGCTGCTGGTGGAGCGGTGCCTGTACACCGAGCAGGGCTGGGCGGAGGCGGAGGACGCGCTGCGCACCGCGGAGGCGCTGGCCCACACCGACGACGAGCGCGGGGCCGCCGCCTGTGAACGCGGCCAGCTCGCCTACGCCGCCACCGTGCACGGGGTGCGCGACCGGGCCGACGAGGCGCGGGCCGCGCTGGGCCGGGCGGCGGCGCTGATCGCGCCGGGGGCGCGGGGGCGGGCGCTGCTGGACTTCCGGCGCGGGCTGGTCGCGGAGAACCTGACCCGCTCGCCGCAGGCCGCCCGCGCGGCGTACCGGCGGGCGCACGCCGGGGCGACCGCGCAGGGGGATCCGCTGCTCGTGTCGTCCACCTGGCGGCATCTGGCCGGGCTCGCGCTCCGGGAGGGCGAGCTGGCGGACGCACGGCACGGCTTCGCCGAGTCGCTCCGCATCCGGGAGGAGCTGGGGTACCTGGTCGGTACGGCTCCGGCGCTGGTGTCCCTCGCGGACGCGGAGTCGGAACCGGAGGCGTCCCGGCTCCGGGAGGAGGCCCGCCGCCTCCTGCGCCTCCTCGGCGGCGTACCGACCTGGCTGGCCCGCCGGCTGACACCACCGGCGGCGACGGCCTGACGGGCCCAGCGGGATCCGTCCTCCGCCACCCGCCCCGCGGCGACGCCGGGGCCCGTGCCGGTCAGGGGGATCTGCTCCAGCGCGGGGACGTCGCCGCCCAGGCCGTGGCCCAGTCGGCGAGGTTGCGGCGGTGCAGGAGCAGGCCCGTGAGGGCGTGGGCCGCCAGGCCGGTGAGGGCGACGGCCAGGAAGGCGAGGATCGCCCAGCCCATCGCGCGGCTGCGGATCTGGTCGGCGTCCAGGGGCGGTTCGGTGATCGTGCCGGCCGTGTCCACCCACACCAGGACGGTGCTGTCCGCGGGCAGCCCGGGTTCGACGTCGGCCTTCCCGGTGTGCGTGGCGCCGTCCGGCGCCGTGAAGCGGACCTCGACCGGGTAGCGGGTCCTGCGCGCCTCGTCCGACCCCGGTTCCGGGTGGCGCGGGGCGTCGTGGACGAGGGCCGCGGGGACGTGGTCCCGGGTGCGTTCCTGGTGCGCGGCGGTGGCGCGGTAGTGGCGGTACGCCGCGTCGCCGGCCGCGAACATCGCCGCCGGGGACGCCACCAGCACGGCGAGCAGCAGGCCGAGGGCGATCCACGCCTGCGTCCGGTCGGTACGGCGCCGCAAGGGGTTGCGGCGCCACCGCCACAGCAGGAGGTGCGGATGATGCCGGGGTGCGGCAGCCGGAGGCGGCTGCGCTCGCGGTGTGTCACCGGCCACGGTGTGCCTCCTTCCAGGGTCCGGGCAGCCGGAGCGGGGCCGCGGGTGCCGGGCCGGCCGCGGCGGCGGGGGACGGGGACGTCGCCGCCGCGACCGGACCCGGGGGTGGGGCCGCGGCCGTGGTCAGTGCGGGCAGGGGTCCGGCGGGTCCGCGTCCGTGTCGGGGTCCGTCGTCGACGGGTGTGCGTGGGCGGCCTCCAGGAGCTTCGCGGCCCCCCGGACCGCGGCGGTGTGAGGCGCCGGCACGGCCCGCAGCGGTGCGTGCAGCCGGGCGGTGAGACGGCAGGTGATCTCGGGCCGCAGGGCGCCCCCGCCGGCCAGCAGCGGCCCCCGCCCCAGGGCGTCGACGGTCAGGGACGTACGGTCCTGGCGCAGCATCGACGTCACCATGTCGGCCACCGCGTCCGCGATCCGCGTCGCGGGCGTGGCGGCGTCCAGGTCGCCCGTGCCCAGCGCGGTGCGGCGCGCGTCGAAGACGGCACCGTCCACCAGCAGCACGACCTCGGTGAGATGGGCGCCGAGGTCCACCACCAGCAGCGGCCGGGACAGGTCGGCCCCGGCCGCCAGGGCGACGGCCCGCGCGCTGGGCACGGTCAGCACGGAGCGCGGACGCAGCACCTCCACCGCCGTGCGCGCCTCGGTGCGGTAGGCGAAGCCGTCCAGGACGGGCGCGGTCACCACGACCAGCGGGCGGGTGAAGCGGGGCAGGCGGTGACCGAGCAGCCGGTCGAGCATCCGGGCCGTTCCCTGGGTGTCGACGATGGAGCCGCGCTGGATGGGATACACGGCCCCGGCGCCGGGGAACGTCACCGTCGGCACGTCGAGGATCATGCCCCGCCCGGCGACCCAGGCACGGGTGCGGGCGCTGCCCATGTCGAGGGCGACGCCGCTGCACTGCCGGCACATGGGCCACGGCCGGTGCCGGGAGAGGGCGGCACGGGGCCGCCGGACCACGGTCATCGTCCGGCCTCCCGCACCTGCTGGCAGCGCGCGCAGTAACGGGCCTGCGGCACGATCGCGAGGCGCTCGCGGGCGATGGGGCGCCGGCACAGATGGCAGGAGCCGTAGCGTCCCTCGGCCATGCGCTCGAGGGCCGCCTCCACGTCGGCGAGGACCATGCGCGCGGAGGCCGCGAGCTGGACCCGGACCTCGGTCCGCGCGGCGGAGCGGTCGCCGGCACGGGCCGGAGCGGCCGTGATCTGCCGCAGCTGCTCCCGGCGGAACAGCCGCTGCTCGAGCAGGCCGTCCCGGAGCGCGGCGAGGTCCTCGGGCGACAGCCGCGGCTCGCGGTCGACGGTCATCTGTTGGTTCACCACTTCACCCCTCGGCAGGGCGGGAGAGGACGACTGGACGGGGCGGTGCTCAGGCGGCGGCGCGGCGCTGGCAGGCGACGCAGTACCGCGTGTAGGGGAGGATCTCCAGGCGCTCGCCGGGCACGGGCTTGCCGCACCCGAGGCAGGTGCCGTAGCTGCCGTTCTCGACGCGCGCGAAGGCCTCCTCGATCTCCTTGAGGACCCGCTCGATGGCCGTCTTCTGCGCGGACATCAACTGGTCGTCCTGGCTGCTCTCGCCGAGGGCCCGGAGCTGGGTCATCCGGGTGTTGCGCGCGTGCTCGAGGCGCTGGCGGGCCTCGTGAGCGGTCAGCCGCTCGGGGCGGGGTTCGATGCGGGAGGCGTCGAGCGACACGATGGGTCCTTCTCTCGGGAGTACGGCGGGCCGTAGGCGGTGCGGGAGTACGGGACGAACTCCTGGTCACCCTCGACCCTGGCCGACCCGGCGGCCGTTTCCCATCGGGCGCAGACCCCATTTGCCCGGGGGTGCAGCATCCACTCCACGGTGTCCACGGGCGGCCGTATGGGTGCGGCGCTCCCCGGAAATGGGGGTCGGACCCCATCGACCCGGCGCGTCGGAAGGGGGAGGCTGGGGACCGGCTCGGTCGTGATCAAGGGCCGCAGCTCCGTCCGGGGTGCGCGATGACCGAAAGTAGAGGCTTGCCGCGTCGCAGAAGGAGGCGTACCCCCGTTGTCCCTGTTCTGGCGGATCTTCGGGCTCAACGCGGTGGTGCTGGGCTTTGCCACGGCACTGCTGCTGTGGGCTCCGGTGACCGTCTCCGTACCGGTCCTGCTCACCGAGGCCGCCGTCCTGGTGTGCGGCATGGCCGTCATGCTGGTCGCCAACGGCGCCCTGCTGCGCTGGGGCCTGTCGCCGCTGGACCGGCTCACGAAGCTCATGACCACGGTCGACCTGCTGCGCCCCGGCCAGCGGCTCCCGGTCTCCGGCGGCGGTGAGGTCCCCGAGCTGATCCGCACCTTCAACGCCATGCTCGACCGTCTGGAGCACGAGCGTGCCACCAGCAGCGCCCGCGTCCTGCTCGCCCAGGAGGCGGAGCGGCGCCGGATCGCGCAGGAACTGCACGACGAGGTCGGGCAGAGCATGACGGCGATCCTGCTGGTGCTGGGGCGCGCGGCGGACGACGCCGACCCGCCGCTGCGCGACGAACTGCACCAGGCGCAGGAGATCACCCGGGAGTCCCTGGACGAGGTCCGCCGCCTGGTGCGCCGGCTGCGGCCCGGGGTCCTGGACGACCTCGGTCTGATCAGCGCGCTGACCTCGCTCACGCACGACTTCGCCACCCACACCGGCCTGCGGGTCACCCGCCGCTTCGAGGCCGACCTGCCCGCCCTGGACCACGAGACGGAGCTGGTCCTCTACCGCGTCGCGCAGGAGAGCCTGACCAACGCCGCCCGCCACGCGGACGCCGAACGCCTGGAGGTGTGCCTCGGCCGGGGCGACGGCGCGGTGGTGCTCACGATCACCGACGACGGCCGCGGCATCGAGGCGGCGACCGAGGGCGCGGGGATCCGCGGCATGCGTGAACGGGCCCTGCTGATCGGGGCCGCCCTCGACATCACCTCGGCGCCCGGGGCCGGCACCCGGATCCGGCTCACCGCACCCGTACCCGCGTCCAGGAAGCAGCCCTGACCATGTCCGACCCGTCCCTGCCCGACCCGTCCGCAGCGTCCGCTCCGCCGGCTTTCGCGGCCCCCGCGTCCGCACCGGCCGCGTCCGGGCCGCCCGCCCGGGATCCGTCCCGGATCCGCATCCTGCTCGCCGACGACCACGCGCTGGTGCGCCGCGGTGTGCGCCTCATCCTCGACCGGGAGCCGGACCTCGAGGTGGTCGCCGAGGCCGGGGACGGCGCCGAGGCCATCGAGATGGCCCGCGCCCACGCCGTGGATCTCGCCGTGCTGGACATCGCGATGCCCCGGCTGACCGGTCTCCAGGCCGCCCGGGAGCTGTCCGCGCTGAAACCGGGCCTGCGCATCCTGATGCTGACGATGCACGACAACGAGCAGTACCTGTTCCAGGCGCTGAAGTCGGGGGCCTGCGGGTACGTCCTGAAGTCCGTCGCCGACCGGGATCTGGTCGCCGCGTGCCGGGCCGCGATGCGCGACGAGCCGTTCCTGTACCCCGGCGCGGTCACGGCCCTGATCCGCAACTACCTCGACCGGGTCCGGCACGGCGAGGAGACCGCCGGCCACATCCTGACCCCCCGCGAGGAGGAGGTCCTCAAGCTCGTCGCCGAGGGCCATTCGTCGAAGGAGATCGCCGAGATCCTCTTCATCAGCGTCAAGACCGTCCAGCGCCACCGGGCGAACCTGTTGCAGAAGCTCGGCCTGCGCGACCGGCTGGACCTGACCCGGTACGCCATCCGCGCCGGCCTCATCGAACCCTGACCCCCCTCCCCCGGACCGCCCGGGGCTCTGGTCGCCCACTCCCCGGCCGGAGTCCCGGGTTCACCCACCACGAAAGGGGACGGCGCATGCGCCCCGCGGACCCTCTCGCCGGCGGTCGTCGGCTCGCGGGGGCGGTCACCGTGCTGCTGGCCGTCCTGCTGGCCCTCGTGCCGGCGTGGCCCGTGCCGGGCGCGGGCGTCGTCTCCGGTGCGCTCCCCGTCCACTCGGCCACCGCCGTCCCCCGCCCGGACACCGGGCTCCACGCCGACGACGGCTGTCCGGGCACCTGCGCCACCCAGGCGAGGTCCCGCCACGAGCACCTCGGCGAGCGCCCCCCGGCACCGGACCAGCTCGTCGTCACCGCAGCCGGGACCGGCGTCGTCCCGGCCGCCCACGGACGGCGGGCCGCGACGACGCGCGGCTCCCCGTCCGTCTCCCCCGGCCGCACGGGACACGACCGCGGGCGTGCGCCTCCCGCGCCCTCCGGCACCTGACGTTCCTCGTCCGTCCCTTCCCCACCCTCTTCGCCGCGGCCGCGCCGGCCGCCGCCGCGGCATGCCTGCCGGAGGCCCGTGTGAAACGTTCACGTCCCCGTACCCGTCCCCGGTCCCGCGCGCAGTCCCGCGCACTGCGGATCCGCGCGCTGATCGCCCTGGCCGTGATGGCCGCCTCCGTGGCCGTCACCCTGACCATGCCGGTCCGCCTGGGACTCGATCTGCGCGGCGGCACCCAGATCGTGCTCGAGACCAGGTCCACGTCCACCACGAAGGCCGGCCGCGAGGCCACCGACCGCACCGTGGAGGTGCTGCGCGGCCGGATCGACGCGCTCGGCGTCGCCGAGCCGACCATCGTCCGCTCCGGCGAGAAGCGCATCGTCGTCGAACTGCCCGGTGTGCAGGACCCGAAGCGGGCGGCCGACGTGCTGGGCCGCACCGCGCAGCTCACCGTCCATCCGGTGCTCGGCGTCGCCGGGGCTCCGGGCGACTCCGCCGAGCAGCCCGCCGACGCGTCGAAGGAACGGGTCCTGCCGGACGAGTCCGGCGGGTCGCTGCGGCTCGCACCGGCCTCCCTGACCGGTCAGGACGTCGAGGGCGCCGACGCCCGGTTCGACCAGCAGGGCGGCGCCGGCTGGCACGTCACCGTCGACTTCAAGGACAAGGGCGGCGACCGGTGGGCCGAGGTGACCGGTGAGGCCGCCTGCCACCCGGCCGGCGACCCGCAGCGCCGGGTGGCCATCGTGCTCGACGACAAGATCATCTCCTCGCCGCAGGTCGACCCCTCGGTGGCCTGCGGTGCGGGCATCGCCGGCGGCTCCACGCAGATCACCGGGTCCTTCGACGACGCCGAGGCCCGCGAGCTGGCCCTGCTCGTCAAGGGCGGCGCCCTGCCCGTGCCGGTGGAGACCGTGGAGCAGCGCACCATCGGCGCCACCCTCGGCGACGAGGCCATCTCGGCCGGCGCCTGGGCCGCCGTCATCGGCACGGCGCTGACCGCGCTGTTCATCATCGTCGTCTACCGGCTCATGGGCGTCCTCGCCACCGTCGCCCTGCTCTGCTACGGCGTCATCTCGTACGCCGCCCTGGCCGCGGTCGGCGCGACGCTGACCCTGCCGGGCCTGGCCGGTTTCGTCCTGGCGATCGGCATGGCGGTGGACGCCAACGTCCTGGTCTTCGAACGGGCGCGGGAGGAACAGGCCCTGCGCACCCGGCCCAGTACGCGGTCGGCGCTGACCACCGGTTTCCGCAGCGCCTTCAGCGCGATCGCCGACTCCAACATCACCACGCTGATCGCCGCCGCCCTGCTGTTCTTCCTGGCCTCCGGCCCCGTGAAGGGCTTCGGCGTCACGCTGGGCATCGGTGTCCTCGCCTCCATGGTCAGCGCTCTGGTGATCACCCGGGTGCTGGCCGAGTTCGCCGCGGGCCGCCCGTCGGTCTTCCGCCGCCCGCACCTCACCGGCATCTCCACCACGGGCCCGGTCCGCGACGCCCTGCTGCGCCGGAACCCGTTCCTGATGCGCCGGCCGCGCCGCTGGCTGGCGGCTTCCGGAGTGGTCCTGGTGCTGGCCGGCTCGGGCATCGTGGTCCGGGGGCTCGACTTCGGCATCGAGTTCACCGGCGGACGGCTCATCGAGTACTCCACCGCGACCGAGGTCGATCCCGGCCGGGCCCGCACCGCGCTCGCCGAGGCGGGCTTCCCGCGGGCGGTCGTGCAGTCCTCCGGCGACCACGGCCTCACGGTGCGCACCGAGCAGCTGACCGACGCGGAGGCGGCCACCGTCACCGAGACGGTCGGCGGGCTCGGCGGCGAGACGGAGAAGGTCCGCGACGAGCTGATCGGCCCGAGCCTCGGCGAGGAACTGCGCCGGGACGCCCTCATCGCCCTCGGCCTGGCGCTGGGCGCCCAGCTGCTGTACCTCGCCGCGCGCTTCCGCCTCCTGTTCGGCACCGCCGCGGTCGGCGCGCTCGCACACGACGTGGTCATCCTGGTCGGGGTGTTCGCCTGGCTCGGCAAGCCCATCGACGGGGTGTTCCTGGCGGCGCTGCTGACCGTCATCGGCTACTCGGTCAACGACTCGGTGGTCCTCTTCGACCGGATCCGCGAGCTGCTCGGGAAGAAGGACCGGGGGACGCCGTTCGCCCGGCTCACCAACCTGGCGATCCTGCAGACGCTGCCCCGCACGGTGAACACCGGGATGGGCGCGGTGCTGATCCTCGCCTCGCTGGCGGTGCTCGCCCAGGACTCGCTCACCGACTTCGCCCTCGCCCTGCTGATCGGTGTGGTGGTCGGCACCTACTCGTCGGTGTTCACCGCCGCGCCGCTCGCCGTGGAGCTGCACGACCGCGGCACCGGACGGCGCGGCTCGCGCCGCCCGGGCGGGAGAGCGAACGGCGGGAAGCCGGCGCCGCGGCCGCGTGAGCCCCGGGAGACGGCGCAGGGGGTGTCCTAGGCCCCGTCGTCGAACTCCCACCGTCCGCTCGGAGGGCGGGGCCTCGCTGCGTCAGGTGCGTGCTCTCGGCGTGCCGGGCTCCGATCCTCGTACTGGATGCACTCGGGTCAGGGCCCGGTGCGGCGAGTGGGGGTGCCCCCTCCGGGGGAGCGTGCGTGGCGTCGCGAGGCAGGCGGGAGTTCGACGACAGGGCTAGGAGGCGCCGGTGGCGTAGTGCTCCGTCACCAGCGCCCGCACCGTGTCCTGGTCGCCGGCGATCAGCGCGTCGAGCAGTGCCGTGTGCTCGTGCGCGTCGGCGATCAGGTCGGCCCGTCCCCGGGTCGCGGGGGCGCCGGCCGGCGGCCACTGCGCGCGGCGGTGCAGATCGCCGGCGATCCGGACGAGCTGGTCGTTGCCGGCGAGCGTGAGCACCTCCCGGTGGAAGGCGCGGTCGGCCTCGGCGTAGGTCACCGGGCAGCCGGAGGACGCGGCCCGGACGGTGGCCTCGGCGACGGGGCGCAGCCGGGCCCAGCGCTCGGCGGGCACCGTACGGGCCAGCCGCAGCAGCACCGGGACCTCGAGCAGGGCACGGACCTCGGCGAGCTCGGCCAGTTCCCGGACGTCCCGCTCGACGACGCGGAAGCCGCGGTTGGGGACGACCTCGACGGCGCCCTCCAGGGCGAGCTGCTGCATGGCCTCGCGCACGGGGGTGGCGGAGACGCCGAACCGCTCGCCGAGCACGGGCGCCGAATAGACCTCGCCGGGGCGCAGCTCCCCGGCGACCAGTGCGGTGCGCAGGGCGTCGAGGACCTGGCCGCGCACGGAGGAACGCCGTACGAGGGCGCGGGGGCCGTCGAGCGGCCGTGCACCGTGCGCCTGCTCCCCGTGCGTGTGCTCGCCGCGCGCGGTGCCGGCCGGGTCCTGGGCGCCGTCCCGGCCGCGGGTGCGGTGGCGGTCCGCGGCACCGGGCTGGGCCGGTACCCGGGCGGCGCCCGGACGCGGGTCGCCCGTCCCGGCGAAGCCCTGCGTGTCCTGCTTCACGGGTCCTCCTCCAGGACGTGTCGGCAGCGGGGTCCACGACGGCGGGTCGCCGTCCGGTCCTCCAGCAGCCTAAGGGCACGGCCCGCCACTTCCCCTGCCGCGGATTATGGGTAAGGTAAGGCTTACCTCAAGCAATCCGTCGCTCTGATGTGGATCGGTGGTCCCGCATGCCCGTCTCCCACCCGGCCGTCGCGGACTCCTACGCGTACGCGCGTCTGTCCGAGGTCCTGCCGGGACTGGGCGTCACCGTGCCGGACGCCGGGGAGGAGCTGCCGGGCGGGGGCGGCTGGGTCACCGCCTCCGGGCTCGCGGCCGGCGGCGCCGAGCTGGAGGCCTTCCTCGCCTGGGACGACGCCCAGGTGATCCGGGACTACGGGCAGCGGGCCCGGCCGGACGTGATCGCGAGCTTCGGTCTGCACCGCTACGCCTGGCCGGCCTGTCTGCTGATCACGGTCCCCTGGTTCCTGCACCGCAGGGTGCCCCGGTACCCGGCCGCGCACGTCGCCTTCGACCGCACCGCCGAGGGACTCCCGCTGGGCCGCATGGCCGCGCGCCCCGCCGGCTTCGCCTGCCTGCCCGGCGACCCGGTCGCCGCGCTGCCCGGTGCCCGGGTGGTCGCCGACGAGGAGGAGCTGCGGGCCGAGGTGCGGGCGGCGGTCGCCGAGCACCTGGAACCGGTGCTGGCCGGTTTCGGGCCGCGTATGCGCCGTCGCGGACGGGCGCTGTGGGGCATGGCGACCGACGAGGTCGTCGAGGGCCTGTGGTACGTCGCCCATCTGTTCGGCGAGCAGGAGCGCGCCCGGCGGGAGCTGGAGCTGCTGCTGCCGGGGGCGACCAAGCCGTACGTGGGCACGGCCGCGTTCCGGGAGCTGACCGGCCCCGACGGCGAGCCGCTGCACACCCGGGACCGGGCCAGCTGCTGCATGTTCTACACGCTGCGCCCCGAGGACACGTGCGCCACCTGCCCGCGCACCTGCGACGCGGACCGCGTCGGCAAGCTGCTCGCCACTGCCGGTTGAGCCGTCCTCGCCCACGGTCCGCTCACAACTATCCCACGCGCCGCGGGAAGTTCCCGCGGAACCACCCGTACGGGTATCCTAATTCGAACTCAACTCCCGACCCTCAAGCGGCAGTTCGAGCAGAACGCCGTCCCCGGGCATCCCCCCTCACTCCCTCGGCGGCCTCTTGCCCCGAAACCCCCTGAGGGCTGCCGGGTTTGGGCCACCATGGCGGGCGTTACGCCCTATCCCAAGGCAAGGGACCCCAGATGAGATTGACCGACATATCGCTGAACTGGCTGCTTCCGGGCGCCGTACTGCTCCTGGGCATGCTGGCGGCGGTGGCGGTGCTCGCGCGCGGAAAGCGATCCTCGGGGAAGGACGCGGGCGCGGACGACTCGTGGGAGCGCATGGAGGAGCGCCGCCGGCGCAAGGAGGCCCTCTACGGCACCTTCTCCTACGTGCTGCTCTTCTGCTGCGCCGCGGTCGCCGCGGCCCTCTCCTTCCACGGCCTGGTCGGCTTCGGCGAGCAGAACCTCGGTCTGAGCGACGGCTGGCAGTATCTGGTCCCGTTCGGGCTCGACGGGGCGGCGATGTTCTGCTCCGTGCTCGCGGTGCGCGAGGCCAGCCACGGTGACGCGGCCCTCGGCTCCCGCATACTCGTGTGGGCCTTCGCCTGTGCCGCGGCCTGGTTCAACTGGGTGCACGCGCCCCGGGGCATCGGGCACGCGGGCGCCCCGCACTTCTTCGCGGGCATGTCCCTGTCGGCGGCGGTGCTGTTCGACCGGGCCCTGAAGCAGACCCGCCGGGCCGCGCTGCGCGAGCAGGGCCTGGTGCCGCGTCCGCTGCCGCAGATCCGTATGGTCCGCTGGCTGCGGGCCCCCCGGGAGACCTACCGCGCCTGGTCGTTGATGCTCCTGGAGGGCGTGCGCAGTCTGGACGAGGCGGTCGAGGAGGTGCGCGACGACCGGCGCCAGAAGGAGGAGGCCAAGCAGCGCCGTCGCGAGCAGGAGCGCCTGGAGCGGGCCCAGCTGAAGGCGATCAGCCGGGGCCACGGCCACCGGGGCTTGCCCGGCCGCGGCAGCCGGCAGGTCGAGGTGGACGTGCAGCAGGTGGAGCGCGGTTCGGACCGGGCCGCCGCGGAGCCTGCCATATCGGCTCCCGCGGAGCAGCTGCCCGTGCGCCGGCTTCCCTCACTCCAGCCCGTGCGTGGCGGGGCTGACCAGCACACCGTCGACCTCACCGCGGAGGACGACACCCAGGCCCTGCCGCGCCTGGACTCCTTGGAGCGCAAGCTCAAGGACCTGGAGCAGCAGTTCGGCTAGGGCGTACCGCCGTCGCACCGGCGAAGGGGCGTGACCGGGTGTCGCGCCCCTCCGGCGTTCACGCGGCCTCCGTGCCCAGTTCGAACCAGACCGACTTCCCCCCGTCGAGCGACCGCACCCCCCACGCGTCGGCCAGCGACTGCACCAGGACCAGGCCCCTGCCGTGCGTGCTCTCGTCCGGCTCCGGGGCGCGCTGCCGGGGCAGCCGGGCGACACGGTCCCGCACCTCCACCCGCAGCCCGCGCTCCGAGACCGTGGCGGTCAGCACCGCGTCGTCGTCGGTGTGGACGAGCGCGTTGGTGACGAGCTCGCTGGTGAGCAGCTCCGCGATCTCCGACCGTCCCGGTCTGCCCCAGTGCCGCAGCAGTTCGCGCAGCGCCCGGCGGGCCTCGGGCACCGCCCGCAGGTCCGCCCGGCCGAGTCTGCGCCTGAGCTGTGGCCCCGCCTGCCTCTCCATGTCCCCCGTCCGCGTAACGATGTCGATTCCCCTTCTGTCCGGTTCTCGAGCGGCTGGTACTCGAATGTCCAGTCCTCGAACACGTTCACGGGGGAATCCTTGCCCGACTGGACCCCGGCCAGTCATCTCACCTGACCGACCGGCGCCCGGCCGGTCACCGGGGCGGCCGGACCGATCGGATCCGGCCACGGACCCGTGGGGCCGCCGGGGCTACGGCCGCGGCACGTTGCGCAGGTTCGACCGGGCCATCTGCAGCATCCGGCCCACACCGCCGTCCAGGACGATCTTCGAGGCCGACAGGGCGAATCCGGTGACCATATCGGCGCTGATCTTCGGCGGGATGGACAGGGCGTTGGGGTCGGTGACGACGTCGACCAGGGCCGGTCCCTTGTGCTTGAAGGCCGCCTTCAGCGCCCCGGCCAGCTCCTTCGGCTTCTCCACCCGCACCCCGAAGGCGCCACAGGCCTCGGCGACGGCGGCGAAGTCGGGGTTGCGGTTGGCCACGCCGTACGAGGGCAGGCCCGCCACCAGCATCTCCAGCTCGACCATGCCGAGGGAGGAGTTGTTGAACAGCACGACCTTCACCGGCAGGTCCTGCTGGACGAGAGTGAGGAAGTCGCCCATCAGCATGGTGAAGCCGCCGTCGCCGGACATCGAGACCACCTGCCGGCGCCGGTCGGGAAGCTGGGCGCCGATGGCCATCGGCAGCGCGTTGGCCATCGAGCCGTGCGAGAAGGAACCGATGATGCGGCGGCGGCCGTTGGGCGTGATGTACCGGGCCGCCCAGACGTTGCACATGCCGGTGTCGACGGTGAACACCGCGTCGTCGTCGGCGAGTTCGTCCAGCACGGCGGCGACGTACTCGGGGTGGATCGGCACGTGCTTGTCGACCTTGCGGGTGTACGCCTTGACGACGCCCTCCAGCGCGTCCGTGTGCTTCTTGAGCATCCGGTCGAGGAAGCGGCGGTTCTTCTTCTCCTTCACCCGGGGGATCAGACAGCGCAGGGTCTCCTTGGCGTCGCCCCACACCGCGAGGTCCAGCTTGGAGCGCCGGCCGAGGTTCTCGGGCCGGATGTCGATCTGGGCGATCCGCACGTCGTCGGGGAGGAAGGCGTTGTACGGGAAGTCCGTGCCGATGAGGACCAGCAGGTCGCACTCCTGGGTGGCCTCGTAGGCGGCGCCGTACCCGAGCAGCCCGCTCATCCCGACGTCGAACGGATTGTCGTACTGGATGAATTCCTTGCCGCGCAGCGCGTGCCCCACCGGTGACTTGATCTTCCCGGCGAACTCCATCACCTCGGCGTGCGCGCCCGCCGTGCCGCTGCCGCAGAACAGGGTGACCTTGTCGGCGTCGTCGATCAGCCGCACCAGCCGGTCGATCTCCTCGTCGCCGGGGCGGACGGACGGCCGGGAGGTGACCAGAGCCGTCTCGGCGGTCTTCTCCGGGGCGGGCTGCCCCGCGATGTCGCCGGGCAGGGTGACGACGCTGACGCCGGAGCGGCCGATCGCGTGCTGGATGGCGGTGGTGAGCAGCCGGGGCATCTGCTGGGGACTGGAGATCAGCTCGCAGTACTGGCTGCACTCGCGGAAGAGCTGCTCGGGGTGGGTCTCCTGGAAGTAGCCGAGGCCGATCTCGCCGGACGGGATCTGCGAGGCCAGGGCGAGCACCGGGGCCATGGAGCGGTTGGCGTCGTACAGCCCGTTGATGAGGTGGAGGTTTCCGGGGCCGCAGGAGCCGGCGCAGGCGGCCAGCTTCCCGGTGATCTGGGCCTCCGCGCCGGCGGCGAAGGCGGCGGTCTCCTCGTGCCGCACATGGACCCAGTCGATGCCGGGATGGCGGCGCACCGCGTCCACGACCGGGTTGAGGCTGTCACCCACGACTCCGTAGAGGCGTTCCACTCCGGCACGGGTGAGGATGTCGACGAACTGTTCCGCGACGTTCTGTTTGGCCATGGCTCCATGGAGGCACAGCGGGCGGCGTCACGCCTCCCAAACGGCGGCGGCCGTACGGTCGTCGGCGTAGCCCTTGACCCGCACGCCGCTGTCGGCGAGGAACCCGGCGAGGCCGGGCGGCCCGGCGTCGGACCATCGGCGCGCGAGGAGTTCGCCCAGTTCGGGCTCGCCGAGCAGCGGCTCGGCCAGGCCCGCGCTGCACATCAGCAGCACATCACCCGGGCGGGCTACGGAGGCGCGGAAGCGGAACGGCTCGCGGGACGGCCCGTCGGGCGGTCCGGCGTACGGACCGGCCGGTGTGGTGACGCCCAGGTCCATGGTGAGCCGGTCGCCGTCGGGGATCTCGCCCGGTATCCCGCCCGGCGGGGAGCCGAAGCCGACGACGGGCTCGCCGGTGATGTCGCCCGAGCGCGGTTCGAGGTCGTGCCAGGCGCCGTCGCGCAGCCGGAAGAGGCCGCCCGCTCCGACGCCGAAGTGCCCGTACCACCCGTCCCCGAACGCACCGTCCCCGAACGAGCCCGCCCCGAGCGCACCAGAACTCCCGTACGACTCCCCGTACGAGACGCCCTG